>NZ_JBHTMY010000002.1:1005353-1228496 GCF_042679565.1 Namhaeicola litoreus
AAACGGGTTACGAAATCCACAGGCACGCCGTAATTCGCCAAAGAAACAGCTACATTCGACTCACCGCCTCCATATACCACGTCAAAGCTATTCGCTTGTGAAAATCTTAAAAATCCTCGAGGAGCTAACCGCAACATGATCTCTCCAAAGGTGACTACTTTTTTCATACTCATTTTTTGTTTTTTCTTCGTTCTATTCGCTTGCTTCTCCTTTGGCCGTATGATGTTTCATTCGCCATGTAGTAAACCTTCGAATATATTGGTAATCATCGTTCATGTATTCATGTGTAAGACCCCATCGAAGGATTTCACAAGGCTCCTTTTCATTATTTGCAGTTCTGTTAAGACCAATGGCATGTGGAGCACCTTTAATAACCCCTTTGATGTCAAAATTAATCCCATCAGGAGACCACTGGACTGTATTCTTTTCTGGTCCATCGGTTGTAATAAGAGATGCTATTCCACCCTTGTAATGCCAAACACAAATCTCATGGCCACTATTTGAAATGGGATTATATGGCGATTTTATATATGGACCTTTGGGGTTATCTGCGATAGCAACACCATGCCTAATTTGACGTCCACCAAAGGTTATGGCCTCTCCCATTTGTTCTCCTTTATAATAAAGGTAAAACTTGCCCTTATAGGGTAGAATACATGGATCATGAACTTTATGACTATCAAAATCACCTTTTTTCTCTACTGCAAATCTGTTTTGTTCTTCACCCTTCCATATTCCATTTTCCGCTGTACATAAAATCGGTTCTTTACTCTTCGTCCAAGGTCCATGTGGTGTATTTGACCAGGCTAGGGCTATGTGTTCTTTTACTCTTACAGTATATGGGCTTTTTACAACTTGATAAGTTAAGTAATAGGTGTCGTCATATACCATAATTTCAGGTGTAAACACAGAGCGGTCATCATAGGAACCACTTTCCCCCCTTTCTATGGCTAAACCCTCTTCTTTCCAGGTAATACCGTCTTCTGATGTGGCGTACCAAATGTCGCATCGATCCCATGGAAAAACCTTACTCTCAAAAATATTGCCTGCAAATCCATCTGTAGGTCCTGTAGATTTTGTGTACCAAACGTAAAATTTCCCCTCATATTTAATTATCGAGCTGGGATCTCTTCTTACAACTCCTTCCTCATAAGCCAAATCTCCCTTTAAATCTTCTACCTTGTACTCAAAAAACCACTCATTGCCCAAATCCATTGACCAATTGAGTGCCCTTTTACTTGCGGCACTTAAATATTCTCTATTTGTTATTCCGAGAAAATCTAGTTGTTCATCTGTAATTTCTTTATTCATAGTCAGATTTATTTTTGTTCATATCGAACGAGTTTGTCCCAATTAAAAACCACCCCAGTTCCTGGATAATCTGGTGCCACAGCTCGGTGATCTTTAACAACCAATGGCCTGCTCGTGTATTGATCAATGGGAAAGCTATGCACTTCTAACCAACCGGAGTTTTCTTGGGACGATACTAAACTTACGTGTAGTTCTTGCATACCATGTGAACATACCGGAATATTGTTTTCTCTTGCCAATTTAGCTGCCGCCAGCCAACCGGTAATCCCTCCACAGTTGGAGGCATCTGGTTGTACATATGATAATTTAGACTGTTTCATTGCATATTCAAATTCATGAATAGTATGTAAATTTTCTCCCATAGCTAATGGAAATCCGGTTCTGTCAACAATTTCACCATATCCCACATAATTATCAGGAATGATTGGTTCTTCAAACCAAGTGATATTGTAAGGTTTAAATCCCTCAATCGCCTCAATCGCTTTTTCTACCGTCATGGAATAATTAGCGTCAACCATAAATGTTATATCAGGACCTATAAATTCTCGAACAGCCTTGATACGTGCCAAATCCTCCTTTAGATTTTCCCTACCTATTTTTATTTTAACAGCATTAAAGCCATTCGACAAATAGGTTTCCATATTTCCTAATAGCTTTTCAATTGGAAACAAAAGATCGATCCCACCGCAATAGGCTTTGCAAGTATTGTCTGCCCCTCCGGCAACTTTCCATAAGGGCAAACCTAAATTTTTACATTTTATATCCCATAATGCAATATCGATGGCCGAAATTGCAAACGAGGCAATTCCTCCCCTTCCAACATAGTGGATATGCCACTCTAAGAAATCATAGATCTCGTCTATATTAGAACCGTCTTTACCAATTAATACAGAATGAAAATCGTGTTCGATCATTGATTTGATTGCAAATCCACCCTTACCTCCGGTATAGGTATATCCCGTACCTTCACTTCCATCTTCCAGGATGATGGTAACTGTTATCAATTCAAAGTAATAGTGATCACCATGCTTGGCGTCAGAAAGCACCTCTGGTAATGGAACCCTAAAAAGACGGGTATGAATGTTTGAAATTTTTGAACTCATTACACTTTATGTCTTACGTAAAAAGTTTTCTTTTCCAAATATTGTTCAAAACCATATTTGCCATCCTCGCCACCTGAACCAGATAATTTATAACCATTGTGAAATCCTTGATGTTGCTCTCCATGGCCGCGATTAATATAGATCTCGCCATATTCCAATTCATCATTGCATTCCATGATTGTTTTTATGTTATTTGTAAAAATCATTGCTGCAAGTCCATACGCACAATCATTTGCATAACCCATTACTTCATCAAAAGTTTTGAATTTCAGAACGGGAAGAATTGGTCCGAAAGATTCTTCATGAACGATCGTCATTTCTTGTGTAACGTTAGTCAAAACAGTAGGCTCAATCCAAAAACCTTTTTGGAATTCAGGTCCTTCTGGCCTTTTGCCTCCTGCAGCTAAGGTTGCGCCTTCTTTTAGACTTATCGCTATAAGCTCTTCCATATGTTTGAGTTCCGCTCCATTTACTTTTGGCCCCATATCTGTATCATCTAACATTGGATCTCCAACTTTAATGGCTTTGGTTTTGGCAATAAATTTTTCCATGAATGTATCGTATATACTCTCGTGTAAGTACATGCGCTCATTGCAAGTACAAACTTGCCCGCAGTTGTCAAACCGGGAATGTAAGGCTGCATCCACAGCTGCATCAATATCTGCATCCTCAAAAACTATAAAAGGTGCTTTGCCTCCTAACTCAAGCTGAACATGAGTTAAGTTTTGTGCAGCGTTTCTTGCAATCTGCTGTCCTACTGGTGTGGATCCAGTCATAGTAACCATTTTACAAATTGGACTTTCCACAAGTGCATTGCCCATGGCTCGACCTGGTCCAGTTAAAATGTTAATTACACCCTTTGGAATACCAACTTTATTTGCCAAGTATCCTAATTCTAAGGTTGCTAAAGGCGTTTCAGAAGTGGGTTTAATGACAATCGAATTCCCGGCTATCAATGCAGGTCCGAGTTTACGCCCTGCAAGTGCCAATGGAAAATTCCAGGCTGTAATTGCTACCACAACCCCTCTAGGTATTTTCTGAATCCAAATTTGTTCATTTGGGTTGTCTGAAGGTATGATATCTCCCTCAATTCGTCTGGCTCCTTCACAGGCATATTCTATAAACGAAGCAGTTACAGCGACTTCCATTTTGGCTACTCTAAGTAGTTTTCCTTGCTCTTTTACCAACAATTCGGCTAAATAATCTGAATTTGCCTTTATTTCTTCTGCTAATTTGTATAATAATTCTGCGCGTTTTCTGGCGGGTAATTTCTTCCATTTTTTTTGAGCCCTATCCGCTGCCTCCAAGGCTTCTATAGCTTCTTCAGATGTTCCGTTTTGTACCCTTGCAACGATTTCTTCAGTTGTTGGGTTAATCACATCGATGGTCTCTCCTGATGCCGATGTTCTCCATTCTCCATTAATGAATAATTTATAGTCTTTTATTTTTGTCATTACTAATGCTTTTATTTGTTCTTTTTATAATTCTCCAAAAGGGTCCTTTTTACAATGATCCTTTAACGTCTATCTTGGCCTTTCAAATGACACCTATTAACTAAAAAACCTTTGATAAAGCGCTTACACTTGGTCGAGTGGTAGGCCATTACAGCTTCTATTATAACCCAAGCTTTCATAAAATGGAGGCTTTGTTACCTTCCAAACTAAATCGCTGAGAATACTTTCCTATTCAACTTCATGCCCCAAAATGCTCACAAAAAGCAGCAGACATGTAGGTCTTTTTAAAAAGGATACTTCGCGAGGTCAATTTATCTAAATGAGGCGTCTTAAATGTCTTATTCAATTGGAAACCAGAATCATCACAATTTGCATCATCAAAAAAATGAAAATGATGTTGGGCTGGTTTTGGCCATGGATATATGTAAATACCCAAAAATAAATACCAATAATGTTCGTGATATCATAGAATTTCTACGTTGAATATTGACATATAAATTTTTAGGTTTGAATTATCTTCCCATCCAACCACCGTCAACTAAAAGAATAGAACCATGCATATAACTTGCTGCTTGGGATGCCAAGAATACAGTTGGTCCGGCAAAATCTTCTGGTTTTCCCCATCTTCCAGCAGGAATCCGTGATAAAATAGATTCTGCTCTAATAGGATCTTTTCTTAAAGCTTCTGTATTATCTGTCGCAATATACCCTGGAGCAATCGCATTTACATTGACCCCTTTTCCTGCCCATTCATTCGCAAATGCCATGGTTAACTGCCCAATTGCACCTTTGCTTGCTGCATATCCTGGCACTGTAATTCCTCCTTGAAAAGTTAATAAGGAAGCTGTAAAAATAATTTTCCCTTCACCTCTTTTGACCATTTCTTTCCCAATTTCACGGGTAAGAATAAATTGTGCATTCTGATTTACTTCAATCACTTTATCCCACATCTCATCGGGATGGTCAGCTGCTGGAGTTCTCAGTATTGTCCCGGCATTATTTATCAGAATATCGATCTGAGCATGATCTTTTTTTACACGCTCTATAAACTTATACAATGATTTTCTATCTGAAAAATCGCATTGATAAGCCGAAAATTTTTTCCCACGAGCTTGCACTTCTTTCGAAACATCGCTTCCTGACAATTCCAAGGAGGCAGAAACCCCAATGATATGAGCTCCTGCTTCGGCCAAACCAATAGCCATGGCTTTACCGATTCCTCTTTTACAACCTGTGACTAGTGCTGTTTTTCCTTCTAAACTGAATTTATTTAATATACTCATGATATATATGATTTTATAATTGACAATCCATTAAAACTTTTAATCCATCCGGATTACTATCGATGTTCTCAAATACGCTTTGAATATTGCTTAATGGCTGAACATCCGTAATCATTGCTTCAAATGGCAATTCGTTCGCTGTGATCAATTCAATAGATTTTTCGTAATCCTCCTTTTCATATACCCGCGCACCAATTAGACTCAGCTCTTTCCAAAAGAATTTAAACAAGTCTACAGGCTTTTTTTCTCCATGAATAGCAACCATAACAATTCTTCCTCGTATCCCTGCAATTTCGCACATAATATCTAGGGCGGGTTGCACACCGGCAACTTCAAAAACCACATCAGCCCTGCGGTTTTCTGTCTTACCTTTGACATATTCTACTAAATCCACCTCAACCGGACTTACCACATCAAAGCCTAAAGCCCTGGCTTTTTCGATACGCTTGGGGTTGATCTCTGAAATAATAACTTGTGCACCAACTTCTTTGGCAACCATCGCTACTAACAAACCAATCGGTCCACCTCCCAAAACAACTGCTGTTTCTCCTGCCTTCAACGCACTTCTTCGAACATCGTGGGTAGCAACAGATAAGGGTTCTATTAAAGCTGCCAATTTTAAATCGGTGCTTTCTTTTAACTTATGCAGCGTAAAAGCTGGAACATTCCAATATTGTTGCATAGCTCCTTCACTATCAATACCTATGAATTTTAGTTCTTCACAAATATGGTTATATCCTTTATCTGAAGCCTTTACTTTTCTATCATCTAAAGGACGAACAACTACTTTATCGCCTACAGAAAATCCAGTTACTCCAGAACCTAAAGCATCAATAACCCCTGACATCTCATGTCCAATAGTCTCAGGAATATTAACTCGCTTGTCCATCATGCCATGGTAAATATGAACGTCTGTTCCACAAACGCCAACGTAAGCCACTTTTATTCTTACCTCCCCCTCTCTTGGTGATTCAATTTCTTTTTCAAGGACCCTAAAGGTTTGCTTGCCATAATATTGTGTTGCTTTCATTTTAATTGAAATAATTTGATTAAAAATTCCGTGTTCTTGAGTGTATAAATGACAAATACAAATTGCCATAGATCCTCAAAGCAGGAAACTAAATTAGTTCAAAATGAAAGTTTGCAATAGAATACTGACTTGACTTAAACTTTACAATGCGAATATTATGTTTGTTTAGAAATTGTTAGTTTGTTTTTAGAGTGAATTAATAAAATCTTCTAAATTGGTACTACGTGGTAAATCCATTTTTTTTCTTATTCTGTGCCTTGAAGTATGCACAGATTCAACTGAGATACCTAATAATCTTGCCATTTCCTTACTGGAAAAGTTCAGCTTAATCAAGGCACATAATTTTTGGTCACTCTGGCTTAGGTTCGGATACTTTTCAAATATTTTAGTGTAAAAATCTTTGTTGACTTCTATGAATCGATATTTAAATTCATCCCAATTTTTGTTGTTATTGGTAGAAATAGAGCGCAATAGTTTATTAATTTCATGAATTTTTATCTTGTCTGTTCCAACCCTTATTTTTGATTTTATCTCTTTTAAGAATTCATCTTTTTCTATGAGCTGCAAAGCAGAAGCTGCTAATTCTTTATTTTTGAGATCAACTAACTCTCGGGTTTTTTTAATCTCTAACTCTTTACTTTTTCTGATGAACTCCTTTTCGGCTTTATGTTTTGATCTTATGTTATAAATATATCCAAATCCAATGATAAGCAAGGATACGATAGAACCTAATAATATGATTAGTTTAAGGTCATTGATCTTATCCTCCTGTTCCAACTGCTTTAAATATTGCTCCTGTATCTGTTTCTCTTGACGTTCCTTTTCAAATCGATAGTCGTCCTTAATTTCTAAGACAGATTGGTTGATAGAACTTCTCGACCCAAAAAACTTATCATCCAATTCTTTTGCTTTATTCAAGTTGAAGAAGGCATTTTTGTAATCATTGCGTTGAAGATACAGATCGGTTAAACTTTTGTAAATTAAGGGCGTAAAATCCAAGTGACTCTTATTTTCACTAGAAATACGAAGCGCTTCATTATACAATTCCAAACTTTTATTTAAGTCTCTATTAAAATACATATCTCCTAAGTATTTGTAAAACAATACAAGGTATGTAGGCTCATTTTTTTGAAAATACGGAAAAATGGAATCCATAATTTTTATAGCTTCATCAATCTTATTGTCATGGGCCAATAAGTTGGCTTTTTCAAATTGAACATGAGCTTGCGGCAAAAGATCATTTGACGTCGAAAAATACATCTCACAACTATCTAAATATACCTTGGCTTTGTCGTATTGGTCCAATTCCCTATAAGTATTGGCCAAAGCATAATAATATGGTGTTAAATATGAAGAGTCACGTCCTGTGACTGAAATCATTCCTTTTTGAATGTCTAGTGATTTTTTCAAATATTTAATTGACTCATCCTCGCGTTTATAATAGCTGTAAATACGTCCTAACCTATGATATATCACTGATTTTAAATTATCATCATTTCTATTGTCATTTAAAATAAGTACACTCCACAACGCATCATAAGAATCAGCATATTTTGCATTATTCTCCGAAACCAATGATTTTTCAAGTAAACAATTCGTTGCTTTCAGGGTGTCCTTTTGCTTTAAGTAAAGATCATAACTATAGTTAAACAAAACCACGGCACTGTCTGGGTAATGGAAACGCAATTCAAGTGCTCTATCGAAAGCATCATTTGCAGATAACCCCTCTTGTGCATTGAGATGTGGTACGATGAAATAAAAGATCCATAGCAAACTTACTTTGAAATATTTCTGCTTTAAAAGAATAAAAGAATCAAAAACACTGGAAATCATACCTCTCTGCCTTTATAAAAATAGTGGCTCTAAACTTAATAAAAATAGAGCAAAGTTATAGCTCCTTTAAATTATGCAGTTTTTTAACATTAATGATCGTTTTTTCACAATCTAAAAATATTATTCGCTTCAAAACTTCAATTTTAACACCTTGTTTCAGGGTATTTTAAACGAGATAATTTTCATATAAGGTATTATCCAAAAAAAAATGGAAATTAAAATCACTCGATTGTTTGCATTTTTTTTAAGTCAAATTTTTATTACCCCTAATTTCAAACAATGCATATTTGAAATTTATTTCTCCAAAAATAAATTTAAATTTTGTAAAGTGTTATATTATAGCATCTTAACAAATTCTAATTCGAAAAGTCAAGTTTATATCAAGTTTTATAAACCTAAGATTTACATGTGTTCAGATTTCATCAAGTTAATTTAGAATATATTTTTGTTAATTCTTTTAACATTTGTACATCTCATTTTAAAATTAATTATATGAAATTTAATTTAACTATTAAATGGAAAGCAAAATGCTTTATAATAACATGGTTATTGTGTTTAAGCATTGGAATGACTCATGCACAAGACAGCAAGGTAAGAGGAATTGTGACAGGCGATGGATCTCCTTTAGTCGGTGCAAATGTTATTGTGAAAGGTACAAATAATGGAGTGGTAACTGATTTTGACGGAAATTTTGAAATTGATGTACAAGTTGGTCAAACACTTGAATTTAGTTATGTTGGTTTTTTAGACAAACAAATAAACATAACAGGTAGTACTACTTTAACCGTATCACTGGATCCTGATGTCAATGCATTGGATGAAGTTATTGTAATTGGATACGGTACGCAAAGTAAAAAGGAAGTTACTGGTGCTGTAGCCAATGTCGGATCAGAAACTATTTTAAAAACAGCAACCGCAGACTTGGGAACTGCTCTTCAAGGTCAAGTTGCTGGAGTAAACGTTCAGGCAAGTAGTGGTCGACCTGGAGAACAAGCCAATGTACAGATTAGAGGTTTAGGTTCTATTAATACAAATGCCTTAGGTCCTCTTTACGTTGTAGATGGTGTACCCTATCAAGGTAACCCAAACATTGCTCCAGAACAAATTGAATCTGTCGATATTTTAAAGGATGGCGCGGCAGCTTCAATTTATGGGACAAGGGCATCAAATGGTGTAATCCTTATTACAACAAAAACAGGTAAAGCAGGTAGAATGCAAATCGATTTTGATGCATATACTGGAATCCAGAACATCACATCTGGTACGCCTTTAAACAATACGCCAGAGCAAATGTATGTAGAGAATGTTTCTTTAGCCGCACTTGGTAGAGAGAGTACGATCTTCTTCTTTAGCCCTAATGCTTTGGACTATGATACAGATTTTGTGAAAGATGTGCAAAATGATAACGCCATTATTCAAAATTACAACGTGGGTATTTCTGGAGGTGTGGACAATTTAACACTCAATTTTAGCACCAACTATTTTAACCAGGATGGTGTTCTGATCAACTCCGGCTTTGATCGTTTAACGAGTCGAATAACAGGAGAATTTAGAAAGGATAAGTTTAAAGCATTTGCGACAATGAGCTTTACTGAAGAGAATAGAGAACAAGAGCCTTTTGCACTATATGAGCAAGCCGTTAGACAAACCCCTTGGCAACCTGCTATTGGAGATTTAGATAATGTTGGTGATTCCGGATTCGTAATTCCTGTGCAAAATGATATTCAGTATGGATATTTATCAAGTATTCTCGTCAATACAGATGATCGAAAAACCAATAGCATGAATGTTGCTTTAAATTTGGAATATGAAATTATTGATGGCTTGAAGTACAAACTAAGTGGAGGTAGAAATACTTGGGATTACAAAAGAAAATTCTACCAACCACAGTATTTAATTTACAGACAAGACGGATCTTTAAGTGCTACAGCTTCGAGAGAAAATGCATTGTTAAATGAAGACTATATCTGGACTGTCAGAAATACCGTAGAAAACATTTTGACTTACGACAAAAGTTTTGGCAAACATAATTTTAATCTTTTAGGGGTGCTTTCTTGGGAGCAATTTGATTACAAAAGTGTTGGCGTTGGTGTTGAGATGAGCGAAGAGACAAGCAACGATTTACAAACGCTTGGTTCTGGAAGTAAACCTAATTCGCCAACAAGTTATGATTATACTCAAACGATTACGGGGAAATTGGCTAGATTACAATATAACTTTGCTGAACGCTATTTATTCTCTGCTAGTTATAGAAGAGATGGTTCTTCTAATTTTTCTGAAGATAATAGGTATGGAGATTTTTGGGGGTTCTCTGCTGGTTGGAATATTCATGAAGAGAATTTTTGGAAAAATGCAAATATCAAAAGTATCAATGCAATCAAATTGAGGGCTAGCTGGGCACAGCTCGGAAATCAAAGCGCCGAACCTTATTCTGTAACTCCTGTGATAGAAACAGGAATTAATTATCCTTTTGGTCCTAATGAGGCCTTAAATTTCGGAAATATTCAAAGAGGCTATGTAGATCCAGATCTAAAATGGGAAACTACAATTTCTAAAAATATTGGTATAGATATTACCATGTTTGATTACAAATTAAACTTTACCGCAGATGTTTACCAAAATGATAAAGAAGATATGCTATTATTAGAAAGACTTCCTTCTTCTTCCGGTACTTATCAGCCAAGAGCAGATGGTCTATGGGATGTTAGACAAACCAATGGCGGTAACATGGTAAATAAAGGTATTGAGATTGGATTGAACTTTAGAGATGAAACTGCTGGAGGTCTTAAATATACACTAAATGGTACTTTTACTAAAAACGAAAACGAAGTAACCAATTTAAATGGAATCCAAAGAGGTTATGCAAATGGACGTCCTTCCTTTGCCTTAGGGCCAAACATTGACTATACTACCTTCTTGGCAGAGGGTTATGAGGCTGGAGCTTTTTTCCTTGTTCAAACAAATGGTGTAATTAAAACACAAGAGCAGCTTGATGCATACAAGCCTTTGTTTGGGGGTGCGCAATTTGGAGACCTCATGTATAAGGATATAAACGGAGATAACAAAATTGATGATGCAGATCGTGTATATGCAGGTTCAGGACAAGCAGATTTTGAGGCAGGTTTTAGCTTAAACCTTCAATATAGAAATTTTGACTTTTACGGTCAACTTTACTATTCTTATGGAGCCGAAATCTTTAATGGGGCTAGATACTTTGCCTATACCCAGGGTAGACATAAAGAGCAATATTACCAGTGGTCTCCACAAAACGCTAACTCTGATATACCAACCAGTAGAATTGATGGGTATCACAATAACGTGAGATCATTTTCCGATTATTGGCTGGAGGACGGAACCTATTTAAGAGTTCGAAATTTAAGCCTTGGTTATACTATTCCAAACACGATAAATTGGGGTGTAGAAAAAGCTAGATTTTACTTGTCAGCAACCAACCCATTTACTTTTACAAAGTATACGGGTTATGATCCTGAAATTGGAGGTGATGGTATTTTTACTAGAGGACTTGATAGAGGTAACTATCCAATTGCTAGACAATTCCTTTTTGGTGTACAATTAAGTTTCTAAGAAGTTATAAAATTTAAGAAATATGGAAATTATAAAAAATAAACAGATTATACTTTTCTTAGTTGCAACCTTCATTTTTGTGAGTTGTAATGAAGATGAGTTTTTGGAGCAAGTAAATCCAAATGCCATTACAACTGCTACCTTCTGGAAAACCGAAGGTCAGTTTAATTCTGCCCTAACTACCGTTTATGGTGCCCTACAGTTTCAAAACGTAAGTGGAGGTGAACTCATTTATGAAATGATTCTTGGAGATATTGGAGGAACGGAATCTTGGTATCGACCAACTGCATTTCGAAATCTTACCTATAATGATGGTACATATTATGTCACAAATAAATGGGATGAACTCTACATTGGAATATTTAGAGCAAATCAGGTAATTCAATATATACAAGATGCAGACCCAGGTCTTTTTAGTGGCAACAGTAAAATGGAAATCGAAGCACAAGCAAGATTTTTAAGAGCATTCTTTTACTTTCAATTAGCACATACTTATGGTGGAGCAGTAATCCAAACTACTGTGGCAGAAACAAGTGATGAACTTAAAGGTCCATTTAAACCAAAAGAAGAGGTTATCAATAATATTGTGATTCCTGATTTGGAATACGCAAAAGAAAACCTTCCCCAGCGATGGTCTGGTGATGATTTGGGAAGAATAACTTGGGGCGCAGCTACCTCTCTTTTAGGCAAAGTTTACCTGTTTGAAAAGAATTGGTCAATCGCAGCTACTCAATTTAAAGAAGTTATAGACAGTAATATTTATCGCCTCGTGCCAAATGTAATGGATAACTATTCTCATGAAAACGAGTTGAATCAAGAGTCAATTTTTGAGGTAGCTTACGAAGCTGAAACCGGACAAAATGGAGCAGCAGTAGATGCTACACCAAATGAGCCTAGTGCAGAGGCAACAACAATTGCCACAGCATTCGGATTCTTGGACAGAGGTGGCTACAATACTTTACTGCCTAGTTACAATTTACACGAAATGTTTATTTATGATGAAGTAGATCCAACCAATTCTGTAAACGATGGGAATAGATATTCTAAACGGATGATCTCTACCATTGCCCATAGAGACGACGGTACCGTGTGGTACGGTGAACCCATAGAAGATTATAATATTGGTCGTTTTGGTCAAAGTGCTTATGTAAAGAAACACACTAATTGGTATCATCTCAATGCAGAGGATGGTAATAGCAAGTCTGGTATCAACTTTAGACATATCAGATATGCAGATGTCTTATTGATGTATGCCGAAGCCATTTTAAATGCAAATGGAGACTACCAAACAGCAATAACCTATATCGACAGGGTAAGAAACAGAGCCGGTGTTAAAACACTTCAAAAATATATGGATGAGAATGGAGGTAAATTCCCGCAACTTCATGTCAGTGTGCAAGTTCATGGCGACCACCCAATGGTAGATGCAACGACAGAAACGGTGTTAACACATCTTCAAAGAGTTGAACGACCCTTAGAACTGTGTTTCGAAGGTCACCGCTGGAAAGACTTGGTGAGATGGGGCATCGTTGCCCAAGTGCTTAATGAAAATGCCGCCGACGAGCAGTGGAGATTTGATAATGAAGTTGAACTGAATGTGAAGAAAAATGACGCTATTGGAAATACTGGTACTGGTGTTGCACCTTTATTCATAAGGGAAAGAATTAGACCCGATTATAGAATCGCTGCATCTAACTACAATCCTTCTCAACACGATTATTTCCCCATTCCTATTCAGGAACAGCAAACTAATGATCAACTAAATAATTAATATCAGAGATATGAAAGTTAGAAATTTTAATATATTGAATTGGTTATTCATTATGGCATTGATTCCTGCAGCCTGCGGCGAAGAGGATGACCTTAAATTGATTGAGCCCGACCACAGAGTAGTCTATACCTCTGAAATGGATTTTGATAATACAGTAGAGATTAATAACAGTATTACCTTTGGTGATATTTCTCCTGGTGTAGTTGAAAGAACTTGGACCTTTCCTGAGGGAGTTGTTGACATTGTCGGATCTGACTCAGACATAACTTCAAATGACGACATTGTTAAAGCTATATTTAATGTGGTTGGTGATCACGAAGTCAAATTGAACCAAGTTTTTAAAGGCAATGTCTATGTAGGAACCAAAAATTTAAATACAAAAGTTATTGATACGACCATTGTTGTTCGAGTGTTATCGCCAATATCTGCAAGTATAAAAGCTTTCAGTTTAAACAAAGATGGTTCTGTTGGAACAGAATTAAACATGGCAGATAATGCAGAGAATGAAATTACTGCAAGTAGATCAGTAAGATTCTCGTTTACCTCAGAAGGAGAACCCGAAGTTTTTGATTGGACATTTGAAGGAGGTGATCCGGCCACTATAGAATCTGCTGATCCCGTGGATGTAAAATACAAAAGAATGGGTATTTATGATGTTTCATTTATTGCTTCTAGACAAAGACCTTTCGGTGGAGATACAATTCACTTTGATAATTTAATTAAAGTGATCCCTTCCACAGAACCTGTAGATCTTGAAAAAGTGTCAGATAGGGAGGGTGATATTGGACTTGTATTTAGTAGAGAAATGGATCCTACAACATTAAATCCGGTTAATTTCGAGGTGAGTATTGAAAACAATGGAAATGTATTTAGCCCTGTAATTTCAAAAGTTACTGTTGATGAGAATGAAGGAAATATTGTTCGTATCGCTCTGGTAGGAGAACAAATCTACAATGATGATATTATTAAAGTGAGCTACACACCTGGTAGCCTTAGTACCTTAGATGGTGTTCAGGCTGATGGCTTTACCGATCAACAATTAATCTTTAACAAAATAAACATTTTAGATACCTCGTCTGATTATGATTATAGTTTCGAGAATAGTACAGCTTCTAATTGGCCATATATGTGGTGGGGAGGAATATGGGGTGAATACGACCTACAAATTTCTTCAGCAAAAGCACAACATGGAAGTAAAAGTGCCTATATAGAGTTTAGACCCAATGGCGGTATGATCATTGGTCATACGAATACCGCTGGAGATCAGATTACTTTCCCAGTTGAAGCAGGTAAGACGTACGAAATTGGATTATGGGTATATGTAGAAGACCTTGGAGAAAACGATCCTGCAGGTTTTGCACCGGATATTAGGTTCTTCTGGTTCCCTGATACAGATTGGGGGGTAGGAGGTAATCCTACATTTAGTTCTGATTTTTCAACTGGAAAATGGGTTTATAGTTCTACTTTCGTCCAATTTTCGGCTAGTGGAGATAAAACGTTCCAAATTAGAGGTTATAATGAAGCAAATCCAAAGAGATTGAAGTTTTATATGGATAACTTAAGTGTTTCATTAGCTAAGTTAAGACCCTAGTAATTCATAATTAGTAGTTAAGTTAAAATCCCCCTGACATTTAAGTCAGGGGGATTTTTTTTTTAAATTTTTCAATTACTACAAAGGCATCGATTGGATGATCGGGAAAGCCAAAATTACCAACTGGCAAGCCACGGCAAAAACCTGGATGCTCCGCTCCTCAGAAAATGAAACCAAAAAGCAGCTTGGACAAAAATTGGATAACCTCCACACAAGCAAAAAGAAAAACTTTAACGATCCGCTTTGACAATGAATTTACCTGTTCATATACTCACAGTAGGTGCACAAACCTTTCAGCTGGCAAAACTCAAAGAGAACCGCCTTACCTATGATTTCGACCAAATATGGGCTTATTTTGAGTGCAAAGGAAAATTGTTGTTCCATGAAAACTTTACACTCCACAAAACCGACAAAGACCTGCTGCTCAAACTCTGCGCTTATTTTCTGAATGACCATCAACTTTGTAAACAATTCAACATAGATCCAAACAAAGGAATCCTCCTTACCGGACCTGTGGGTTGTGGAAAGACCAGCTTTATGAAATTACTTTCCACCATTACACCCAAAAAGAAAACTTTCGACCTCATCCCTGCCAGAAATATCACCTTTGAATTTTCTAACCAGGGCTTTTCTGTCATCGAAAAATACGGCAACCATAAAAGCTACTGTTTTGACGACCTCGGTGTTGAACCCAACGGCAGACATTTCGGTGCGGAATGCAATGTGATGGGCGAAGTTCTTCTATCCCGCTACGATCTTTTTGTCAACCACAAAGTAAAAACCCATGCCACCACCAACCTAAATGCCCAGGAACTCGAAAATCGATATGGCAATAGAGTAAGATCGAGAATGAGAGCGATGTTTAATCTCGTTGGGCTAGACAATCTCGTGAAGGACAAGAGAATTTAAAACCCGCTAAAATCTAAATTACTTATAATGTCTTCGATTTTTCATAAAACAGTTTTAATCGGTTTGACTAACTTTGCAATAGACCAAGAGCTTAATTGTGTGAATGAAAGAAAAAGTATTTATATCTAGTGTCCAAAAAGAATTTTCCCAAGAGCGTATTGCTCTGGCCGATTATTTTCATACCGATGCACTTTTAAGTACTTTTTTCGAACCATTCTTGTTCGAAGAAGTAGCCGCTACAAGTTATCCACCCAGGGAGGTCTTTTTACCTCAGGTGAAATCTTCACATATTTACCTCGGTTTGATAGGAAGGGATTACGGTTGGGAAGATGAAGAAGGAGTTTCTCCTACAGAAAGAGAATATGACGCGGCCAAACAAGCCCAACTAGCTCGATGGTTGTTCATTAAAGAAGAGGATTCTAGACATCCAAAAGAAGAGGCATTTTTTAAAAAAATAAGTGGTGATGTGTCTTGGAAAGTATTTCAAAATCTTGAAAATCTTAAACAAGAACTATATAAAACCTGTATTACCTACTTAAAACAGCAAGGTAAAATTACGAGCGCCGATTTTGATGAAAGTATCCATCATTCTGCATCTTTGGAAGATATCGATGACACATTGGCATCAAAGTTTATTAAAAAAGCGAGGACAAAAAGAAATTTCCCTTTAGCAATCGAAGCCTCGAAAAGCGAATTGCTAACCCATTTAAATATGCTCCGTAAAGAGGGTTTGGTCAACAGTGCCTTGTTGATTTTTTCCCAAAACCCACAATATTTTTTTCCGACAGCAATTATTAAATGTGCTCATTTTCATGGTGTCACAGTGCAAAAACCGATTCCTGATTTTAAAGAATTTAATGGTACCGTTTTTAATCAGGCAGATCAGGCAGTTGATTTTGTTTTATCAAAAATAAGCCTCTCAACCGGAACGCGAGAACATAGCAATTATGTTGATACCAAATACGAAGTGCCTAGAAAGGTCATCGCAGAAGCAATTATTAATGCATTGGCTCATCGCGATTATTATAGCAAAGGAAGTGTTCAAGTATCTGTTTTTAAAAATAGAATTGAAATAAGTAATCCCGGAACTCTCCCCGAAGAACTGGAATTAAATGATTTAAAAACCATTCACGGTTCTTATCCTAAAAACCCTTTATTGGCCAATTGCCTATACCTCAATGGAGCCATAGAACGATTTGGTACAGGAACAACAGAAATTTTTCAATTGACCGAAGCAGAAGGGCTTAAGACGCCTGAATTCACATTAAATCAAGGCTTTAAAGTCACCATTTGGAGGCCTTCATTTACTGAACAAACTGATACCAATGAGCTTACCCGACAAGCTACCCGACAAGCTACCCGACAAGCTACCCGACAAGCTTATTTAAATGATTTGACCCCGATTGAACGAACAGTGTTAATTCTACAGAATGAAATGAAAAGCGCTGAAATACAAGAACTGATGGAGTTGAAAAACCGGGAACACTTTAAAAATATTTATCTTAACCCTGCTATCGAACAGGACTTCATTGAACTCACTATCCCCGATAAACCCACAAGCCCCAACCAAAAATACCGATTAACACAAAAAGGTAAACAATTGCAAATGGAATTATTGAAATTTTCGAAGTAAAAACCCATGCCACCACCAACCTCAATGCCCAGGAAATCGAAAATCGATATGGCAATAGAGTGAGATCGAGAATGAGGGAAATGATGAACCTCATCGCATTTAGCTCATCTGGTATCTATAAGCGTAAATAAGTTAAATATTCACGCGTACTTCATTCCAAAAATTTTGTCAATTCGAGTGAATTTTCTGCTGCTTAGGTAGAAAATTTGTACCGAGAATCGAACTTTAATACAACAATCAACTATAATTCAAGCATTTATTACCTCTGCTCCCGCGCAATTGTATTGTTTTTTAGCATCTCTACTCTTTTTAAAAAAAGGTATAATAAACTTTTTTACCTCTATGATATACTTGTAAATAACTATTTTAGTGATGATATAGCCGTTGTGCTTAAGGTGAAAAAAACGAATGACAGCAACCTACGACAAATATTATCAGACAGAAAATTTATTCGGAGAACCTTATCCCGAATTGATTGAGTTTTTTGCTAAAAATCCTAGAAAAGGGAAAGTACTAGACTTAGGTTGCGGACAAGGTAGAGACGCAATTGCCTTGGCTCGACTTGGCTACTCTGTAACGGGAATTGACAACTCAAAAGTCGGTATTGCCCAGATGGACAAGATCGGACAAAATGAAAATTTGAATTTAGTCGGACAAGTTGGAGACATATATACTTTTGACCGTTTCAGTGAGTTTGACATTGTTCTAATGGACAGTATGTTTCATTTCGCCAAGAAGGACAAGGAAAAAGAAATTGGACTGATTAAAAAAATCGTTTCGGAAATAAGAAACGGAAGTCTTGTGGTCGTTTGCATTCAGGACAAAAGTGACAAAGTCCAAACCCTGAACAAAGCAATCGACTTTGATAGAAAATATAAACGACTTTCAGACAAAGAATTTAAGTACGTATTTGAAGAAAGTGGACATAAATCTGAAACGGAATATCGAATGATAGTAATTGAAAAATAAAAAAAACCTGCTCCCGCGCGATTGTCTTGTTTTTAAGCATCTCTACTATTTTCAAAAAGATATAATAAACTTTTTACCCCTATGATATATTTGTAAATAACTATTTTAGTGAGGATATAACCGTTGTGCTTCATCCCGAGTACTCGGGACAAACCATTAACTAATGATTAAACTTTTTAAAGGACCGAACGGCCATCAATGGTCCGTAGACCTTTGAAAGTGAGGAGCCAGGCGGTGCAGTGACCCAAAAAAACAAAAGATATGATCAATTTTTTCAGAAGAATGAGACAAAACATACTTTCAGAAGAAAAAACCGGAAAGCCTGCCTGGCCGGTAGCCAGGTACTTGAAATATGCCATTGGTGAAATTTTTCTAGTGGTTATCGGTATTTTAATTGCCCTTCAGATTAATAATTGGAACGAAACTAGAAAGTTGCGTGTTTTAGAAATAAGCATTTTAGAAGAAATCCAACAAGCATTGATTCAAGATACCATTGTGATTAATGCTAATATAGAATACTTGTTAGATAAAAATCTGAAATCTCAAGAATTGATATCACATATTGAAAACAAAATTCCATACAAAAAAAGGCTGGACACTTTAATGATGGACCTTTACTATCATAGAGGTTATAAGACCTTCAATATTTCTGCTTTTGATTTATTAAAAGAAAATGGATTTGGGATTATTAAAAATGACACCTTGCGGAAACAGATTACGAAACATTACAATTCAGACTTGTCAGATATAATTGGATTATTTGATCGACTAGAGCAAATTAATTTAATCCAAGGTGCTAATGTCTATCAAAACTATAAAGTTGCTCGTGGTTTAATACAGACGTATGACTATCAAGAACTTCTAAATAACCCCAAAATTTTTGCCCCCTTTTATCATTTCGACACAATGAATAATGCCTATTATAGAGGTTTAACTAATTTCAAATCAAAAATTATAGTATTACTAAAAAGTCTAAACTCAGAATTAGAAAAAAGAAAAAAGGGTGGTTAAACATAACGAAAACCTTCCAGCCGCACGCAGGCAAAACAATAACTTTAAGTAATTGCTAGTGCAAGTGCACTTCTGGCACAAGCACAGAATTGGCGTAGCAAAACCTTACGGATTTTATGCTTTTTATACGATTCAAAACAAGCTGTCATAACCGTCAACTTATAATTTAGAAAAGCAATATTTGGAGGTTCTGGTGCCTGGCTTTTAGCTACCTCAGGCTGTCTTGTCTTACAAGCATAAAAAAAGAAGGTCAGTAAAAAACTGATACCGAAAAAATAAATGCGGGTTTTACTCATTTAAAATAAATTGGTCAATTTACTTTTTATGTTGGAGGAAAACCGATAACAATTAATTCGCGAGGTGAATATAGTATTTCCCTTATGCTTTTATAAACGAAGATTTAAAAAGTTAACATGCTAAATTCATTTTCAACTACAAATGTTAACTTTAATGTTTCATAGTCATTAACGCTAAACAGTTGTTATATGCCCATATCTCCATTCAAAACCATTTCCCTCGAAAGAACCATGTGTTATGGGGATTGCCCGGTTTATACAGTAAAGATCAATGCCAACGGACGGGTAAAATTAAAACAAGAGGGTAATATTTTTGAGGGATGGAAACATGTGGTTTCCTGGCAAATAGACCGGGGAAAGATCAATAAAATCAATGAAGTCATTCACAAATATGGATATTTTACCTTAAAAGAAAACGAGGGAGAAGTTCTTTACGCTACAGACCATCCCTATTGTATCACTAAAATTGAACTTCAGGATGGTACCAAAAGAAAAATAGAACATTACCTGGGCGATAACATGTATCCCAAAAGATTAACAACCATTGAAAATTGGATTGACAAATTGATCGAAACGGAAATCTATTTAAGTCAAATATAATCAAAGTAAAATAACAGTGGAACCAGACTGCACATCTACTGCACTGTTTAAGTATAAATTTGAACAACATAAACCAAAATGTTCATGACAAAACCAACCCTCATACTGGAACTACTTGCCGAAGGTGGCGCTCTTACCCTTTACAAAACTGAGCATGGATATTACTATACCACCGATGAATCAGCATTGATGGATCTTCTCGAGGAGTTAACACCAGAAGATGTTTATAAAAAATCCTATTTTTTTTAATCTTTCCGTGAGGCCATGATGAGTATGTTGTCCAAATACCCGATCTTTAAAATGCACCCTGATCAAATTCACCCCGATTTTTTAGAGAGCATCAAAGAACAATACCAAAATTTCAAAATTATTTATGGTTTTGAAAATGCCTATAAAGAAGACAAATGGAATCGAATCTTATTTAATAAAACCCCTCATGAACATAACACAGCGCTCTGGCAAAGTCCTGCCATCAATGAATTGGAAAAATCGTATGGCTCTCGTCACTATACTAGTCAAAAAGTAAATTTTCTGATTGATCAATTCTTAGACTATCGCGAAAACCACAGCTTTGGCGAATATGATGACACGGTGATTCTAACAGATGATGAATTGTTGGAAAGAAAAGAACGTATCGAATTCCTTACCGCCAAATGGAAAGAAGTACAAAAAGACATTGATTTCAACTAAATACCATTAAATACCATGATGAAAAAAACACTTTATATCGATATGGACAATGTCCTGGTAGATTTTCCTTCTGCCTTTGCTAAAATTGACAAAGAAATTTTGACCCAATATGAACACAAAGATGATATCCCCGGAATCTTTGCACTCATGGATCCGGTAGAAGATGCCATAGAATCCATAGAATTTCTGGCCAAACATTTTGAGGTTTACATCCTTTCAACGGCCCCCTGGGAAAATCCTTCCGCCTGGCGCGATAAACTGCTCTGGATCAAAAAACACTTGCCTGAAATTGGCTATAAACGATTAATTCTTTCGCACAACAAACACCTCAACATCGGGGATTATATCATCGACGATCGCACCAAAAATGGCGTGGATAAATTTCAGGGTAGACATTTGCATTTTGGAGAAGAGGGCGACTATAAATCCTGGAAAGAAGTCGTTAACCATTTATGTGAAATTGAAAAAATAAAGAATAAATAATATGCCACGATACCTCACAAAATCCCGCTTCAAATTGGCACTCGATTGCCCAACCAAATTGTTTTATACAAAAAAGGAAAACCTTTATGCCAATACCAAAATTGAGGATCCCTTCCTGATTGCTTTGGCAGAAGGTGGTTTCCAGGTAGAAGAACTCGCGCGCATGTATTATCCGGAAGGAGTTGCCATTCTGGGCGACGACCGTAATTATGACAAACTGATCTCGAGAACCAACGAATTATTGCATCATGAAAATGTGACCCTCTTCGAAGCCGCCTTTTTATTTGAAGGTTTGTTTATCCGCGTCGATATCCTGAACAAAAAAGGAAACAAGATCGAACTCATTGAAGTAAAGGCCAAGTCTGTGAGCGGATTGGAACATACCTCCTACATGACCAAAAATGGAATAAAATCTGATTGGATACCCTATTTATACGATGTAGCCTTTCAGCAATACGTCATCCAAAAAAGTTTTCCCAATTGGACTGTAAAGCCTTATTTAATGATGGCAAACAAGGATGCAGTTGCCACGGTCGACGGACTCAATCAAATGTTCAAAGTCACCAAAAATGCCAACAACAGAACCGGTATCCTCAAACAGGAAAATTTAAAACTTGAAGACCTGGGTGATCCCATCCTAACCAAAATTTCAGTGCAGGAGGAGGTGGAAAGAATTCAAACCAAAAACCCAAAATTCGAAAACCTCACCTTCGAAAAACTCATTGAACATTTTCGCGCTCATTATGCATCCGATACCAAAATTGTAAACCCCATTGGAATCCAGTGCAAAAACTGTGAATTCAAAACAGCGGATCGATCGCTAAAAAGCGGGTTTCACGAATGTTGGCAAGAACAGCTCAATCTTTCTGAAAAATTGATCGACAGACCGAAGGTCTATGAAGTCTCAAACCTCCGCAGTGCGGCCAAACTGATGGAAGAAGGAAAATTCTTTATGGAAGAACTATCAGAAAACGACATACAACCCACACCCGCCCCCGGGGTGATCTCACCAAAAGAAAGGCAATGGATCCAAATTGAAAAAGTTAAAGAAAATAATTCCGAACCTTATTTTGAACTGGACGGATTACGTGACGAACTCGAGGCTTGGAAATTCCCCCTCAATTTCATCGACTTCGAAACTTCCGCCATTGCCTTACCTTTTACCAAAAACAGAAGACCTTATGAGTCGATCGCCTTTCAGTTTTCGCACCACATCGTGTTTGCAGATGGACGAGTAGAACATGTTTCAGAATACCTGAACGCCCTTCCCGGGGTCTTCCCGAACTTTGATTTTATAAGGGCCCTCAAAGCTTCTCTGGAAACAAACCAAGGCTCCATTTTTCGCTACCACAACCACGAGAACAACATCGTTAACGCCATCTACAAACAATTGCAGGAATCACAAGAACCCGACAAAAAGGAACTGATGGACTTCATCCAAACCATCAGCCACAATACCAACAGCAATGCCCATAGCTGGCAAGGAGAAAGGGATATGATCGATCTATGGCAAGTGGTCAAAAATTACTATTACGACCCACATACCGGAGGCTCAAATTCCATCAAAGATGTCCTCCCAGCCGTATTGAATTCCAGTAGGTTTTTAAAAGAAAAATATTCAAAACCCATCGAAACCATCAACCTCACAAGTAAAAATTTCCCGAATGATTTTGTCTTTCTCAAACTTGAAAACGAGGAAGTAATCAATCCCTACAAACGCCTGCCTCCCCTTTTTGAAGGCTGGGACCAGGATGCGCTGGACAATACCGTTACTGAGATCGAAGACATCAGCAATGGTGGCGCAGCACTAACGGCTTATGGAAAATTGCAATTTGAAGAAGTAAGTGAGGAAGAGAGAAAAGCCATCGAAGCAGGCCTACTCAAATACTGCGAACTCGATACCTTGGCCATGGTGATGATCTATGAGTATTTTAGAGAAATTACAAGCTAAAATCAATTCCATCGCATAGAAGAATTTGTAAGATCTCAATTTGAAAAAATCATTAAATACTGAAAGAAACAAGACCGGGATAAACTATTCCGATGAAAAAACAAAGAATTATGAGCAGAAAACCATTTTACGAGGGGGATGAAAAAGTTTGGAAAACTATAAAAATCCCAAAACCAAAAAAGCCCATTTTGACAGAAGAAAAATACCAACGGTATTTGGAGGGGCGCTACGAATTACCGTCCCTTGAAAGGCTAATGATAGACTTCTGGTATGAAAGGCGCGAGCCTAAAAACGAGGAGGAAAGACAATTGCAAAAAGAAGTTTTAGAAATTAAGGCTTCTAGCAAATCATTACACATTGATGGAGAAGTATTTTAAAAGAAATTCAACAAAAAAAGAATGCCAAAAATAAAGTTTCACCAAACGTCAAGTGCATACGATGACCTATAGCCCAAAGAGCACCAATGACACCAAAAAAATATTCAACATTACCTGGGCGATAACATGTATCCCAAAAGATTGACGACCATCGAAAATTGGATTGATAAACTGATTGAAATCAATAAATATTATATAACTGAATAAATAGCAAAATTATAAAAACAAATCATGGATACATCTTAAATTTTAAGCTATCCAGGTTCTTCAACTTATTAATATATGCCCGCTGCATTTTACGGTGATTATTTAATCGATTATAAGTATATCTATCAAAAATTGATTCTGATATGATCTGTGAATTGGAAGGTTTTGATTGGCTGAGATTAAAACCTTTTCCACAATCTGTTAAACTAAAATTGGTTTGGATAATTCGGTCGTGAAAATCGAATGGATTTTCTATTCCATCCATAATAATTTGAAATTTGGCCTGTAAATTGGCAAAAGTTCTATTGAGCAGTTCATAACGTTTCTTTGCTTTTTCTTTGATATGTTTCGCCTCTGTACTTAAAGGATTCAAGTCCTTGGTAAGGATGTCAATTTGCAAATTCCCCGTTCTTTTTCCGAGTAACAATTTGAGTATCGGTAAAATATTATCTTCCACTTTTTGACGGTCTTTATCGCTTAACACATACCCATCTGTGATCACAAGATTATTAAAAGGAAGTTCGTTAAATTGTTCTAAAAATTGCCAGCCTTTAAAACCTTCGCTTAAATCAATTTTAAAATGTAGTTTATCAATAATTTCTTTTATCCTGCGCTCATAATTATCAAAAGTAAAACAGAGTGCACCTTTTTTTTCCGCCTCTTCAAACCATGCTTGTGGTTCATTCATAAATACCAATACCTGACTGAAATCTGATTTTTCAAACAATTGCTTTTCAATTGAATCAACGGGTGTGGGAGGTAATGTATTGCCAATTAAAGCGAAATATTCATTCTCAGATTTCAGCTTTTCAAAATCATCTGGATTAAAATCTATAAAGACACGCTTATCTCCATAGGAAGTTAAAATTGACTTTAAAACCTCCTGGCTGGGCCTGCCTTCATATTCAATATAAAAATTATCTAAAAAAACTTTGTCAACGTATAACTCCATATCAATTGTTTTGACCTTTATTTATTCTCAAAAGTTCAAACTGTAATTTGGTCGCTTCATCATAAAATCCTGGTCCGAAAGAATCTGTGAGTCCGCCAAACGTATTGATATTAATTTTTTTTACCTTTTTCTCCTTTTCATTCACATATTCATCTTCATTAAAATAATAGATATTGATATCCTCAGTCGTAATTTCCTTATTGGCAGTTAAATATTGAAGTTTCCTGATCAGGTATTCAGAATGGGTTTCCAAAATAAAATGTATTCCATAAGTTTTATATGCCAAAACCAACACATCTGCTAATTTTGATTGCAAATTGGGATGTAAATTGGCCTCTGGTTCTTCAATGATTAACGAAATTGGACTTGATTTATCAATTCCATATTTATTGTGTAAATTATATATCTGAATAATAATAGGAACTATCTGGGAATAACCAAATCCTACATCTGCCAAATTAACTAATCTATCGCCCTGTTTTATATAAATTAATGAAATTTCACCTTCATATCTTTCAATTTTTAATTCACCATTTAGTTTGATAATGCTAAAACAATCTTGAATAAAATTCTTGTCAAAGCTTTCTCCGGATATCGCATAATCCCTTATTATTAGGTCAATTTCATTATCCGATCTATTTGATAAGACCCTCTTCTGACCTCCTCTTCTCGGTGAAATATAAAATATACTATCCAATAAAGCTTCGAATTCTTCTATTATTAAATCACATCTTCTAACATAATTTTCATGGATTAGGTTTATTTTAAAGTGTTTACCATCTTGTTGAGTTAATTGTGTATCAAAATCATAATCAAATATCAATTTACCCAATTTTGAATAAGTAATTTCATATTGGGAAAAGTCAATATTTAATTCTTTAACCAACCTAAAGTGGAATTCACTCTTCACTAAAACTCCGAGACTATTTAAATGAGATCTGAAATTTATAAAAAAATCTAACTTTTCAACGGGGTTTTGGGAATAAGGATCTATTGCTTCTAAAACTACATTTTCAAATAATTCTTCCTGAATGCCAAGCATTTGAGAACTGAACTTTTCCGTGAAAACAATATCACCTTTTACCAGTTCAAATAATAAGCCATCTCTGTTAACATTTAATAATTCTTCTTTCAAATGCTTCAATTCCTTCTCAATTCCCAAGTTTGAATCCAACTTCCATCTAAATAACCTTTCGAAAACTTCTTTGGAATTCGATGTTTTAAAATCGACTTTGTAAATGTCATCAATTATTTTTTTGATCATAATATTGTTGAATTCATATTTTGATCCGCCAATTGAACGATATTTAAATAAAAATCCATCTTCGTTAAAACTCAGTTCCCTAATCATACTATTTTGATAGATAAATTCAATAAATTCATTCTCACCAAAAATCTTAATTTTTAATACATCTTCTTCATTCAACCAATTCAAACATTTTTCAAAACTCTCAAGATTATGTATGTTTCGATCATTAAAGTTTAACTTATTTATCCCATTTTTAAATAGTAATATTAATTTTATAAATGAACTCTTCCCAGAACTATTTGGCCCGGTCAACACGGTTAGAGGTGCCAATTCAAACTCTGTATAATCCTTAAATACCCTGAAATTTTCTATGCCAATTTTTTTGATCATTTCCCTATTATTTGAATAATCATGATTATTTTTCTAAATGGTTTGTTGCATTAAATTTAGTTATTTTTTCAAGGCAAATATCAAAATTACCTATGCACCCTATCTGCATAAAACAACTCAACATAAAGTTAATGTCCCTGTACAAAAATTTTGATCGATTTTAATATCTTTAATCATTCAAACTCCAAACACATGCTCATAGGCGAACTCGTCAAAACACATGTTGACAAAATCTTTCAGTATTGCGAAACAAAAGACCGTGATGAATTGTTCCATCTTATGGACAAAGAATATTCCAAAAGAACCTTCAACATCAATTTTCCATTTTGCAAGGAGTACAATCAAATCGTAAAGGACGATGAAGCTGTGCGCTTCTGGAAAAAAGATTATACCATTCGCAATAAAGACTTGCGCGTTTGTAGCCAATGGATAATTACGAGCAAAGATTTATTTTTAGACTATCTACTCGAAAAAAAGATCATCTCTCCAAATGAGTATAACCATTACCAAAAAATAGTGATGGCTGATCCAAATAAAAGGTCCGGATCAAAATCTAACGGTCTAAAAAATAAAACTGCAAAACCCTTTCGGGAGATTTTAGACCACATCACAACCGATGAAGTACTCAAATCAGAGGCCTTAGAAATGAGCACTTATTATACCCTTTTCTATACCTTGGAACGATCCATTCGCAAAATGATTGTAGAAATAATGGAAGAGAAATACGGAGAAAATTGGTGGGATAAAAAAGTTGATTTTCGGGTGAAAGAAAACGTAAAAAATAATTTGGAATATGAATTAGACACACCACAAACTAAACGGTCTGAAAATGAGATTGATTATTCTACCTTTGGTGATTTAAGAAAAATCATAAATGTAAATTGGACTGATTTTGAACCTAAATTTTGCAAAAGCTTAAAATCTATAAATGAAACGCTCATAAATTTGAATAGACTGAGAGTTCCTATTGCACATTGTACACCAATGGCACCAAAGGAAGTTGAACGCCTTAAAATGCAATTAGACGACTGGCATGACGCATTAAAAGAATAACCTCACTTCGGCGTAAGTTTATTCATCACCAAAGCAAGGGTGATACCTATAAAAAGAATAGCGTATTTACCTATCCAATAGCTCACAAACAATATTCCTAAAACAACCAATGTTTTGTAAAGTGTTTTATCCATTTTCCTTGTTTTTATAAATTGCTGATAGCCTTGCGCTAATTGCAGGCTGTATTTTACACCCACAATTCAAATTTAGAATCAATCTATGCACTCTTTCTGCACACAATTTTCTACATTTATACCGATCCATTTTGATCCAGAATAATAAAATGAAGCACAATAAAACCGGCCTCAAATTAAAAAGAAATTAATATCGACAAAGTAAAATCCTTTTTTCGACAGAATAGTGAATAAAAATACCGAGATTCAGGTAAATGAAATTTACCGCGGTATTTTTAGAACGGTTTAGCAAAGCTAAAATTCCTACGAAAAAAGTGTCCTTTCTTTGGTTCGTTTCTTTGGACAAGCAAAGAAATGAACGTTTAACTACATTTTAATTTGGAGCCTTGACTTTTTGTTTCTTTTGTGTCAAGACAAAAATGAACGTAGATCATGGCTACAAACAAACACGCACAAATCCGTTACAACACCCTCGACAAATGCTTCCGCAACACCGGAAGAAACTATACCCTGGACGACCTATTAGAAGCTTGTAACAATGCTATTCTCGATTTTGATCCCGCCGCAGAAGGGATCAAAAGGCGACAACTTTTTGACGACATTCGTTTTATGCAAAGCGAACAAGGCTGGAGCATCGAACTCAACGACGAACTGAAATTCGGAAAAAAGAAAGTCTACCGTTATCTCGATCCAACTTTTTCAATTTCTCAGCAACCGCTCTCAGAATCGGATGCCAATCACCTCAAAGCGGCACTGGCAACCTTATCGAGATTCAAGGGTACTCCGCAATACGACTGGATCGAAGAACTTTCCCTTCGCCTGGAGGACAATTTCAAACTAAAAAATACGGATCAAAACATCATTTCCTTTGAAGAAAACCCTTATTTACAAGGGAAAGAACACATCACCCAATTATACAATGCCATCCATTACCAAAAAGTTTTAAAAATCACCTACAAATCCTTCAACAATCCTGAACCCATTATTTTCACCCTGCATCCCTACCACCTAAAACAATACAACAACCGCTGGTTTTTATTGGGGAAAGACGAACGATTTGAGACACTGACCAACCTGGCCCTCGACCGCATCGAAAAAATAGAAGAGACAGCTCAAAAATACACCCCAACCGACATAGACTTTGAAGAATATTTTGACGATGTGATTGGTGTATCAATTTCTGAAAAACCCTTACAAAGCGTATTACTTAAAGTGTCTCCCAATGCCATTCATTATATACGCACAAAACCCCTGCATGGCTCTCAAAAAATTCGCCCACAGGAAGAACATTTTCTGGTAGAACTCAACCTTATTCCAAATTATGAGCTCGAATCATGTTTACTTTCTTACGGAGAGAACATAGAAGTACTAGAACCTACTATGCTAAGGGATAATCTAAAAACGCGTATTGAAGAATTATACAAAAATTATAAAATTTAAACTGTGCAGATAGACTGCATAACATCAAATTAGATTTGTATCTGTCAAATTGTAATAGACCTAGTGATGAAAAATGAAACCCAAATTACCTGTCCGAGTTGTGGAACGCAAATCGATGTCAATGATATCTTAAAACACCAGTTAGAAGATGCCATTCGCAAAGAATACCTGCAAAAAGAAATGCAGATAAAAAAGCAACTCCAAGCAAAAGAAATCCAGTTAAACAATGAAAAAGCTTCACTCGAAGTACTCAAAAGAAAACAGGCCGAAGAGTTTCAAAACCTACTTGATACAAAGTTGAAAGAAAGCCTCAAAGAAAAAGAACTTGGATTACGCAAAAAACTGTCAGAAGAAAATGAAGAACAGATTGCTTTACTAAATGAGGAGCTAAAAGAGAAATCCGACAAACTCAAAGAACTCAACAAAAGTAAAGCGGAGATCGAACGGTTAAAGCGCGAAAAAGAAGAGTTAAAAGACAGTCTATCTGCCGAATTACAAGCGCAGTTAAACATCACCCTTAACCTTGAAAAGGAAAAAATCAAGAAAATGGCAGAGGAAGCCAATGAGTTAAAAATCAAAGAACTTGTCATGCAATTGGAGGCCCAGAAAAAACTGACCGAAGAAATGAAGCGCAAACAGGAACAAGGTTCCATGCAAATCCAGGGCGAAGCCCAAGAATTGGCCATAGAAGAATGGTTAGCAGCCAATTTTCCTCTAGATACCATAGGAGAAATCAAAAAAGGAGCTCGAGGTGCAGACTGTGTTCAGATTGTGAACACCCGTGAACTTCAAAATTGTGGATCTATTTATTACGAGAGCAAAAGAACCAAAGACTTTCAGCCTACATGGATTGAAAAGTTCAAAAACGATATCCGCGAAAAAGGTGCCAATATAGGTGTACTCGTCACAGAAGTATTGCCCAAAGACATGGATAGAATGGGATTGCGCGAAGGCATTTGGATCTGTACTTTTGAAGAGTTCAAAGGTCTGTCCAATGTGCTGCGCCAGTCGGTAATTCAATTGAGTAATGCCATCATCACCCAAGAAAACAAGGGAGATAAAATGGCCATGCTCTATGATTTCTTAACCAGCAATGAGTTCCGTTTACAAATAGAAGGCATTGTAGAAGGTTTTTCGCAAATGAACGAAGACCTGCAAAAAGAAAAAAATGCCATGAAACGAATCTGGAAACAGCGCGAAAAACAGATCGACAAAGTAGTGAACAACACGATCAATATGTACGGCTCCATCAAAGGAATCGCAGGTAATGCCATCCAATCTGTCAAAGCCCTAGAACTTGATCACGAAAATATATTTGAATTGGAATAAACATTAAACTTATGCAAAACGTAGAATTATTTTTAAATCATACCAACCTGTTTTGTCCGGTAACCGGTCAAAAAATCATAGATGAAGATGGAAATTTCACGCCATCAAATACCTTAGTCTATTGTTTTATAGATGAAGCTGGAGGTTTTGAATATGCAAAAGAGGGTATTGAATCCCTTTTTGAAACCTGCATGAAAGAAAAAGAGGAAGAACTGGAGGAAGCATATGCTTTATTTATTGAAAAATTGGAAGAAAAAGATGAAACAGAAAACTGGCTTTGCATGACCATTAATAGCAATATTGTCGGACCCATGGAACAATTTGGTAAATTTTGCTTTGACATGAATTACAACGAAAAAATATAATAGTTCTTTGATATCGGCGTTTAGGGTAAAGTACATTTAAAAAAGTTTGCTATGACTTTACTCACCAATACTGCCTACAGGTTCTCGCTGTATAAAAATCTTATGTCTACCAATAAGCCTGAAATGGAGGTAGACATCAACCAGCTTTATGAAATCATTAAATATGGTTACGTAAAAGATGTGATAGAAAAACTGAGGAAACCCCTTGAAAAGAAAACGTATAACAACATCAAAAAAGGCAGTTTATCTGCCGTTACTTTGAGTGGAGTTTTTAATGAACGAAAACGAGTAGGTCTTCAACAACACAGTGGATTAATACAGATTGACCTAGACAAGGTTGTCAACTATGATCATTTGTTCAGCTGCATTTGCAAAGACAATTACACATACATGGCTTTTAAAAGTCCGGGAGGTAAAGGGATAAAAATCATTGTGAAAATAAATCCCTCAGAAGAAACTCATCTCAGTCAGTTTTGGGCCTTGCAAAAGTATTACAAGGATTACTTTCAAATTGAATTAGATCCCTCATGCAAAGATGTATCAAGAGCCATGCTGCTGTCTTATGACCCCAACATCTATTGCAATCCCGCATCTGATGTTTTTGAAGTCCTGGGAGAAGAACCCAGTAAAAAAAGCACAAGGCTAAAGAAAAACAGTGCAGAAATACAAAAGCAAATCCCTTATGCCCACGACAATGAAAATCTGGTTGCAAACCTAGCAAAGGAATTGGTGAAAAATAAAATCGATATAACAAATACCTACGACAAATGGTGGCGTGTAGGTTTGTCAATTGCAAATACCCTTGGCGAACAGGGTAGAAATTATTTTCACGAGATCAGCTCAGTTTATACCGAGTATGACCCGCGAGAAGCTGATCGTTTTTATGACCATATTCTCGAAAAAAATAAGGGACTAATCACCCTGGGTACCTTGGTTCATTTTGCGAAAGAAGAAGGAATTTACATCCATAGAGGCATAACAGATCAACAAGAAATACCAAAAATAACTGTCAAAAGAGACCTGTACAGCGATCTAAAAAAAATGCGTTTGGAAATGGCAAGAGCGGAAAAAAAACCCGCCTTCGTCATTTTCTCTAACAAAGTCTTAGATCAATTGGTGAAAAATGTACCAAAAACAAAAAATGAATTGATTAGAATCAACGGGATAAGCAAATTAAAAGTAAAAGAATTCGGAGATAGTATTTTAAAAGTGATCAACAAGAAATGAAAATGTACAACAATAAAAGAATTTGTATTAAAAAAAACATCTTGATGACTCAATCTCTTAGTAACCTTACAGATACGGTAGTTTATATTCTCTTTGATATTTCACTGAACATCATTGAGGTAAAAACATGAAGCAATGAATATTTAACTGAATTTAATTACCTAATTTTCACTGGTGAACATTTAAGAAATGATGAAGTAAATCCAAAAAGAATATCACAATCAAAAAATATATAATTTGATGTAAAATTACTTGGAGAATTCTTTGTTCAAAGCTTATTTATTTTAGAAATTATCGATTTAAAATTAAATAAATATAGAATAGCTAAATAGCTAATTTCAACAGTATTATATAAAGTAAAATAAACCATTTTAATTGACGAAAAACTACAATTTGCACTTGTTTAATGCCTAAAAAGAGTAATCATAAAAAATTTGATGCCAATTTCACTGCTGGAGGTTTGCTTTTTCATGAATTCATGGTCCTTGAAAAGTTAATTACAAAACCTAATAATGCTGAACTACTCAAGTCTGAAGAATCTCAAAATGTATACATGGGTATTGCAACACTCAATGCGCGCAAAAGAATTCTCAGCGAAATAAAAAGGCGGATGGCATATGCACCAGATTACTTTTGGGAAAATTATTATGCATGGTCTGAAAAAGAGCAAAAACTAGCGCTACTTTTTCTTTGCTTAAAAACATACCCGGTTGTCTTAGATATCCACTTGGAAGTTACTTTACCAAAATACAAAATCGGTGCAAACTTAAAAGCTTATGACATTACAATGCGTTTAGATGAATTAGCTTCTTCCCATCCCGAAGTTGAAAGTTGGTCAGTCTCTACCATCCGTAAAATTAATGTGCAATACAGAAAAGCCATACAAGATGCCGGTTTAATGGAAAATGGAAAATTGCAAATTCCATATGGTTTATCAGATTCATTCTGGAATTATTTTATTAACACAAACGAAAATTGGTTTCTAACAGCCTGTTTTAAATAAATCATAGCAATGACAATAACAGAACTCTATGCGAGGCTTAGCGATAAAGATTTTCAAGATCATGAAACTGGTAATCTTTTTTTTCCGGCCTATATGTATACCTACGATGCAACTAAGGAATATGAGATTGATGCGCAAATATTAAACATTAAAAACCGTCTACACCGCCCCAACAATTACCTCGATGTCATGGTTATCGATATTTTCGAAGAGTTTGTAAACCATTTAAAGAATAGAAAATTTGGCAAAGCAACAATGTTTGACTACCTCTGTCAACATGAAAAAAACAACCCAGATCAAGTAGACAATTCATTAAAACGAGAAGGTTATAAAGATGAATTTTTGAACAATCTCGATGAAACCATTAAAGCACATTTAGCGCAAGCCAAAGATTATGAAGTGGCTTATGTGTTCATGAAAGGGTTCGGACGAGCTTATCCTTATATAAGAGCTAGCCGGTTTATGAGCAAATTTGAAAAACACGTAAAAGGTTACAAGCTCGTGTTGTTTTATCCTGGTGAAGCCAAAGATTATTACAGTCTTTTTGGAATCTTAAAAGACGAAAACCTATATAGAGCCATTAAATTAATCAATGAATAAAATGCTATTAAAAGAAATTTTTGACCGCGACATATACCGCGATATCAATCCAGCTGTTGTAGTAAGTGATTACAAAGATGCAACCATAAATGCGGAGATAAAAGAATATGTTTTCACAGATGAATTGATCGAGAAACTTTTTTTGATCATCGATACAGTCCTAAATAAAAAGGCGGGTAAAACAGGTATTTGGATAAACGGCTATTACGGATCCGGTAAATCCCATTTCATTAAGTATGTCCATTATTTACTGAACAAAGATACCTCAGAATTAGCCTTTGCTGCCCTTGAAAAAGGAATTAGAAATTATGACACCATGAAACCTGGTGCAAATGACAAAATTACCCTCAGCAATTTAAAACTTCTTCAAAAAAGAATAACCGCTTCTCATTGTGATGACATCATGTTTAATGTGGAAGATGAAACAGATGATGGCAGTCAGGAACGATTGACGCGTATTTTTCTCAACATGTTCAATAAATTTAGAGGTTATAATCCGGATGATATTCCTTTGGCTATTCTACTGGAAAAAACACTAGACCAAAAAGGACTTTTTCAAGAATTTAAAGATAAAATTTCTTCTGAACTTGGATTCGATTGGGAGATAGATGCAGCAGACGTTGCCGGATTTCAATTGAGTGATGTCTTAGATATAGCAAAAAGTGTTTATCCAAGTCTCGATATAGTTTCATTGCATAACAAGCTAACCAATCCCGATAGTTTTAAAATTGGCATTAACGCCACACTAATCCCGGAACTCAAAGCCTTTTTAAAAGAAAAAGACCAGGATTATCGCTTGTTATTTTTGGTAGATGAAGTGTCTCAATATGTGGGTTCCAACAAAGAAATCTTGCTAAACTTTCAAAACATCATCGAACGTGTTAGCCAAGAATGTAATAACCAAGTGTGGATCGCTTGTACTGCCCAACAAACCTTAGAAGACGTTTCTAAAGGTGCCGATGGAGTGACAGATATACAAGATGAATTTGGTAAAATTCTTGGCCGTTTTGACACCAGGATATCCTTACAAAGTAATGATGCTTCTTACATTACCCAAAGGAGAGTATTAGATAAAAACAGCGAAGGAATTGAAGAATTAACAGATCTTTATAATAACAATAAGGATTATATTGAAAATCAATTTAAAATTAGCCATGAATTATACAAAGGCTACCAAAAAGAAGAAGAATTTTTAATAGCTTATCCTTTTGTTCCTTATCAGTTTAAACTAATTGCCCATGTTTTTGAAGCATTTCAACAACTTCAGTTTGTCATTAGGGAGGTAAAAGACAACGAAAGATCTGTATTAGGCATTACACATTTCACGATAAAACAACATGGACATGAGGAAGTGGGTGGGTTTATTCCTTTTGATGCTTTTTATAACCAACAATTTCATACCAACTTAACCAACAGAGGTATGAAGGCAGTGCAAAACGGATTGGAATTATCCTATGTACAAACCAACCCCTTCGCGCAAAGAGTGGTGAAAGTTTTATTTTTGGTATCCAACCTACTGGAAAGTCAAAGACAAACCTTTCCATCTTCTATAGAAAATCTTGCGGTGCTCTTGATGGATAAACTCGATCAAAACAGAATGCAACTGCAAAAAGATATCAAAGAAGTTTTGGATAAATTGATCGAAGAAAGCATCATAAGAGAAGAAAAAGGCTCCTATTTTTTCTTCAATGAAGATGAAATAGATGTCCAGAATTTGATCAAAAGTCAAACGGTTGGTTTAGACGATCGTTGGAAAACATTTGATGAACTCCTCAGACCTTTAATTAAGGTGACTCCTAAATTTACTTTTGGCCAAAATGATTTTAAGATTGGTTATGGTATTGAAGCCAAAGAAATTTTTAGAAATGGCGATTTTGACTTAACTGTTTTACTCACAGACCACACACCTATTCACCAAAAAGCACTCGACTCGAACAAAAAAGAGTTAGTGGTCTGCGTGAATGAATGGTTTAATGATTACGACATTTTGAGAAAGGAATTCGACTGGTACTGTAAAACCAACAAATATTTCCTTAACAATGGCGGAGGCGCAGGGGAGCGATCAAAAACCAATGAGAATTTTAGAATTAGAAATAACCAACTAAAACAAAGTATTGAGTCGCGGATAAAAAACAAATTTCCTGAAACAAGATTTATCTCGCAAAATACCGTTTTAGAAGCCGATTCTATACATGGTTCTAACCCCGCGGAAAGAATAAATAATTTGATAGATCTCCATCTTTCAGGATTATATAAGAACCATAAACTTTGTCTTGATTATGCCCGAAACCAAAGCGAATTAAAGAAGTCAGCATCAGATAACCAGGTGCTCAACCCCATACTTACTCCGGCAGAAGTCCTTGTCAATGATTTTATTACAAGTCATAACAACCAAATGACTGTAAACGACTTAATCAAAAATTTCGAGAAAGAACCTTTTGGTTGGCGTTTTGAAGCTGTATTAGATATTTTGATCAACTTGGTTAAAAAGAAAAAAAGAGAATTTGCATACAAAGGCCAACAGCGCTATCCTATCATAGATTTTATCAACAAAGCGGTTTCTACTACCGAACGTATGTCTTGTGAAGTCATCACTGGTGAAGATATTGACCCAGCTGTACTCGACAATGTCGTGCGTGCCTATAACCATATTTTTAATGAGAACTTGAGATCCTCTACCGATGGAAATGAACAATTTGATATTCTTGTCAATGCCTTGCACAAACACAAAAGTAAATATGACCTTTTGGAAACAGACTTTTATGGCACATATCCATTTGGAATTTCTTTTCACAAGGCGGTAAATCAACTCAATGAATGGTTGGGTATTCGCGACCCTAAAAAACTATTTTCAGACCTAATAGACGGTCAAATCAAGAACAAAGAGTTATTCGATTTAGCAAAAGGAATGGAGGATTTTGCACAGAACCGCCAAAAAGAATACGACCGCATTAAGAAATTTGAAGAAGTCAATAAAGAAAACTTCAATGAACTTGGTGAAGAAGACAGGAATAAAGTGGCTAAAATGAGAGATTTCTTGAAGGCTACTGACCCGAGAAAAGAATTCAGACACATAATGAAAGCTTTTGAGGAGCTCGAGACAGCCTTAAAAAATCAGATAGCAGATCTTCAAAAAAAGGTAATAAAACTTTATCATACAGTTTTCGATGAGTTAGAGTCAGAAGCCCAAAAAAGAAAAGTAGCACCATCAGTTTTTGTAGACCGCGATTACTTCATTAATGGGATTAAAAACGCCTTTTCAGTAAATAACTTAAAAACAAAAGAATTAAATGTAAATAATTTCAAAGCTGCGGAGCTTGCAAAAATTATTTCTGCAACACAAACAGCAGATGGAAATAAAGCAGCAGAAGCAGAAACATATTACGTTTCTACAAAGGTATCTACCATTTCCAATGAACAAGAATTGGATGCCTATTTAAACAAAGTCAGACATGAAATGTTAGAGATTATTCATAACAACAAAATCATTATCCTCAAATAAATGAACACCAAAACATTTGCACAAAATGCGCGTAAAAATCTTTTACAAGGCGTAGCCAAAAAACTGCTCATTTGGGGTTTTGATAAAAAAGGAAATGTATTGGAAGAACCACACAGCATTCCTGGTGGTTATTTATTGCGGGGTGAACCTTATGATGACCCAAACGTGCCTAAACTTTGGGCCGCTTTAAAAAGCGCGATTGCTGCCAAAGGCATTGAAGTGGTGGTGGAAGAAGCTGCTTATACCTGGTTCAACAGGATGATGGCCATCAGAATCATGGCCAAAAATGGCTATGAAGAAGCCCAACTCAGCTATGCTGATGGAATGGAGCATACCCCATTGATTTTACAAAGAGCGAGACAAGGTTATTATCCCTTTTTAACCTCCAAAGAAAAAACACGTTTGCAAAAAATTATTGGTGATTACAACAAAGACCTGGAAGCCTTTGCGCTATTGCTAACGAGCTATTGCCACAGCCACAACACACTAAAACGTGTTTTTGGCAAACTTGACGATTACACCGAACTGCTCTTGCCCGACAATATGTTGCAAGACAGAGGCTTTTTGCATTTGCTGAACACCACCGATGCCATAAGCGATGCAGACTACCAAAGCGTAGAACTCATCGGTTGGTTATACCAGTTCTATATCTCAGAAAAGAAAGACGAAGTATTTGCTTCGTTTAAAAAGAATAAAAAGGCCGAAGCCAAAGACATTCCTGCCGCTACCCAAATCTTTACACCCAACTGGATTGTAAAGTACATGGTAGAAAACACGGCCGGTAAAATATGGCTGGATAAAAACCCAGACTCTCCATTAAGAGGGAAAATGAAATACCTCGTAGAAAACTCCTCCCCTTCTCAAGGGGAGGTGTCCCGCCCAAGTGGGACGGAGGGGTTAATTTCCGATGTAGAAGAACTTACGTTGATAGACCCCGCCTGTGGCTCAGGACATATTTTGGTGGAAGGCTTTGATCTGCTCTACCAGATGTATATGGAAGAGTACTACACACCCGAAGAGGCCGTAGAATCTATCTTAAAGAACAACCTCTTTGGTTTAGACATAGACGAACGTGCTGCCCAACTGGCCACCTTTGCCATTTTGCTAAAAGCCGCCAAAGTGTATAGCGATGTGTGGACCAAAGATTGGTTGCCACAGGTCTATGTCATGCCCGAAGCCCACAACTTTGGCCAACAAGAACTGAAAGACTTTTTAGGTAAAGAAGGTGAAGACTATTTAGAAGAGTTAGACCATGCCCTGCGCCTTATGAAACAGGCCAAGAACCTAGGTTCAGTGATGAAGCTAAAGCTGAGCAAAGAAGCGCAAACCTACATTGCCCAGCGTTTTGAAGAACTAAAAAATGCTGATTACCGCGACTTCAACGTTGAAGCAGTTTACCAAAGCATACAAAGCTATATTCCTGTTATGCTACTGCTGACCAAGAAATATTCGTCTGTAGTGGCAAACCCACCATATTTAGGTTATAAGTTTTTAAACGGTCAATTAAAACAGTACGTTGAGAACCAATACCCAAATACTAAGTCAGACTTATTTGCTGTATTTCAAGAGGTACTTGGTGAAATTGGAAGCAAGAATAGTAGAAGAGGGATTATCAATCAATGGGCCTGGATGTGCATTGATTCTTACAAAAACTTTAGAGAACGGTTTATAAATAATTATCACATTGACTCATTATTACATTTAGGCATTGGTGTGTTTAAAGAGTTGAACACCAAGAAAGTTCAGAATGTAGCTTTAGTATTCACTAATCGAATAAAGATTGAAGGTTTAACTAAATGTTATAAGCTAGATGAAACATTCGATGTTGTTGAGAAAAAAAGGTTGTTTTCCAAAAGAGAAAAAGAAATCTCAAAGAATCTTAAGACCCTACAGACAATTCCAGGCACTCCCTTAGCCTTTTGGTTCAAAAATGATTTCATCAAACTCTATGAGACTGAACCAACTTTAGACGATGTTATAACACCACGTCAAGGGCTCGCCACAGGAAACAATGCTCAATTTGTTAGAAATTGGTATGAGGTTTCACTTTCGAATATAATGCAATTCGCTTATGATAAGATTGAAGCGCAACAAAGTAAAAAAAAGTGGTTTCCGTATAACAAGGGTGGTGGATACAATAAATGGTTTGGGAACAATTATTTCATACTTAATTGGTATCAAGATGGTCAAGATATTAAAGCTACAAAACCTAAATCGGTTATCCGAAACGAAGCTTATTACTTCAGAGAAGGAGTTTCTTGGAGTTTAATATCTTTAAATTTCAGTGCTAGATACACAGATAGGGGATATCTATTTGATGTGGGAGGCTCTTCTGGATTTCCTGAAAAGGAAGACCTACTTTATTCAATCGCTTTATTAAATAGCAAAGTATCATCTTTTGTTTTGGCTGGTTTGAACTTTACTTTAAATGTTCAAGTAGGAGATATAAAAAGAATCTTATTTGTAAAGCCAGAAGAAGATAAAAAGAAACTGATTGAAGTTTTAAGCTCAAAGTTAATTGGACTCTCTAAGAAAGACTTCGATGCTTCGGAAATGTCAAGAGAATTTAAAAGTCATTTTTTATTGAGTTTTAAAGAGAAGAGCATTCAATCTGCTTACCAAGCTTGTGTTACTCAAGTATCCGCTGATACAAACGAATTTTACATTGCAGAAAAAGAAAATAATTCTGCCTTTATAGAACTATACAAACTTAATGGTCAATTGGAGCCAGAACCAGATTTAAAATATCTGACTATTTATCAGGATTATATTTCGGAAATCAAGTATAGTAATGACAAAATTCAATTAAGCATAAATCAAGATTATCTCATATCCAGTTTTATAAATTACTCTATTGGTCTATTTATGGGCCGTTACCGTTTAGACAAACCCGGTTTAAACATTGCGCATCCCAACCCAACTATAGAAGAGTTAGCGTCTTACACATACAACTGTGGTGAGGTTATAATAGATGGAGATGCTATTCTTCCGCTCATGGGTTCCAATTGCAATTTCCCTGATGATGCCTTGCACCAGATGTATGGTTTGTTAGATACCCTTTGGGGGCATGATACGCGTACGGAGAACATCAACTTTATACAAGAATGCCTAGACAAAGACTTGGAGAAATTCTTGGTAAAAGACTTTTACAAGTACCACTGCAGCATGTACAAGAAAAAGCCTATTTACTGGTTGTTCAGTTCTAAAAAAGGAGCCTTCCAAGCGTTGGTTTACATGCACCGCATGAATGAATTTACCGCAGAAAAAATCCGTGCCAACTACTTGTTAGAGCACCTCAAAAACCTGCGCTCAGAAGAAGCCATGCTATCTGCCAACGAGAGCAACCTCAACACCCAAGAAGCACGCAAGCTGGAGCAAATTCGCAAGGACATCCACGAATGCGAAGAATACGACATGGAATTGAAAAACGTTGCCGATCAACAAATCAAGTTTGATCTAGATGATGGGGTAACAGCTAATTATGAACTTTTTAAAACGGTTGTAGCCGACATAAAATAAACGATGAACACCAAAACATTTGCACAAATTGCGCGTAAAAATCTTTTGCAAGGCGTAGCTAAGAAGCTACTTTATTGGGGTTTTGATAAAAAAGGAAATGTATTGGAAGAACCACACAGCATTCCTGGTGGTTATTTATTGCGGGGTGATCCTTATGATGACCCAAACGTGCCTAAACTTTGGGCCGCTTTAAAAAGCGCGATTGCTGCAAAAGGCATTGAAGTGGTGGTGGAAGAAGCTGCTTATACCTGGTTCAACAGGATGATGGCCATCAGAATCATGGCCAAAAATGGCTATGAAGAAGCTCAACTCAGCTACGCTGATGGAATGGAGCATACCCCATTGATTTTACAAAGAGCGAGACAAGGTTATTATCCCTTTTTAAGCTCCAAGGAAAAAACACGTTTGCAAAAAATTATTGGTGATTACAACAAAGACCTGGAAGCCTTTGCGCTATTGCTAACGAGCTATTGCCACAGCCACAACACGCTAAAACGTGTATTTGGTAAACTAGATGATTACACTGAGCTACTCTTGCCCGACAACATGTTGCAAGACAGCGGCTTTTTGCACTTGCTCAACACCACCGATGCCATTAGCGATGCAGATTACCAAAGCGTAGAACTCATCGGCTGGTTGTACCAGTTCTATATCTCAGAAAGGAAAGACGAAGTATTTGCTTCGTTTAAAAAGAATAAAAAGGCCGAAGCCAAAGACATTCCTGCCGCTACCCAAATCTTTACACCCAACTGGATTGTAAAGTACATGGTGGAGAACACAGCTGGAAAAATCTGGCTCGATAAAAACCCGAACTCTCCGCTAAAGGAGAAAATGAAATACCTCGTAGAAAACTCCTCCCCTTCTCAAGGGGAGGTGCCGAAGGCGGAGGGGTTAATTTCTGATGTCGAAGAACTCACGTTAATTGACCCCGCCTGTGGCTCAGGACATATTTTGGTGGAAGGCTTTGATCTGCTCTACCAGATGTATATGGAAGAGTACTACACACCCGAAGAGGCCGTAGAATCTATCTTAAAGAACAACCTCTTTGGTTTAGACATAGACGAACGTGCTGCCCAACTGGCCACCTTTGCCATTTTGCTAAAAGCCGCCAAAGTGTATAGCGATGTGTGGACCAAAGATTGGTTGCCACAGGTCTATGTCATGCCCGAAGCCCACAACTTTGGCCAACAAGAACTGAAAGACTTTTTAGGTAAAGAAGGTGAAGACTATTTAGAAGAGTTAGACCATGCCCTGCGCCTTATGAAACAGGCCAAGAACCTAGGTTCAGTGATGAAGCTAAAGCTGAGCGAAGAAGCTCATACCTACATTGCCCAACGTTTTGAAGAACTAAAAACGGCTTCTTACCGCGACTTTAACGTAGAAGCTGTTTACCAAAGCATACAAAACTATGTCCCTGTTCTTCTATTGCTGACAAAGAAATATACTTCGGTAGTGGCTAACCCACCGTATATGGGGCAAGGAACAATGAATGCGGATCTAAAGAATTATGTAAACAGACGTTATCCCATGTCTAAATATGATCTGTTTGCCGTATTTATGGAATCTGCCTTGGCAATGAATGTTTCTAAAGGATTGATGGGAATGATTAACCAACATTCTTGGATGTTCTTATCCTCTTATGAAAAACTTCGCAACCATGTACTTGCTAATTTCGGTATTGCTAACATGCTGCATTTGGGCCCTCGAACATTTGAGGAATTAAGTGGCGAAATAGTTCAATCTACCGCATTTGTTTTAGAGAATAGAAAAGATATTGAAAACGGAACATATTTTCGTTTGGTAGATTACAAGGCTGTTAATGAAAAGGAAAGTGCATTTTTAGCACGGAACAATGCACACGTCAATATCCTTCAATCCAACTTCGAAAAAATACCAGGTAGCCCAATAGCATATTGGTTATCAGATCATTCATTTTCATTATTTGAGGGTGATTTGCTTAATAAATATGCCAAGCCGATGCTAGGAATGAGAACTGGTGATAATCAGAGATTTATGAGGTTCTGGCATGAAATATCTAAATCATTGCTTGGCATTGACCAAACTTCTCCAGCGGATTTTGACGCTAATTCATTTAAATGGGTTCCATATAACAAAGGTGGTGGTCAGCGGAAATGGTATGGACTAAACAATTATGTGATTAATTGGGAGAAAAATGGATATGAAATAAAAGAAAACACTTTGAGGGTATATCCCCAATTAGATTGGGATAATCTTGGCTGGAAAATCACTAACGAACCTTATTATTTTAAAAAAGGTATAACATGGACATCGATGTCAAGTAGTTTTATTACAGCTAGGTATTATGGTCGTGGGTACATATTTGATTCTAAAGGCCCAAGGCTTAATTCAGAGAATGACGAAAATTTAGAGTTTCATTTAGGTCTGATCAACTCAAATTCAGCTGGAATGTTTTTAAAAGTCCTTGCACCAACATTAGATTATAATACAGGCCCTGTTGGACGAGTTCCATTCATTAAAGGTCAGAATGTGCAAGTAAAAGAGATTGTAAAAAGGTCAATATTAATATCAAAAACAGACTGGGACTCTCGAGAAACATCCTGGGATTATGAAAAGTCACCTTTGCTAAATGAAACTCCTTCTTTAGAACAAGCCTATCAAACTTGGCAAGAAAAAGTTACGCAAGATTTCTACCAACTCCATGCCAATGAAGAAGAGCTCAACCGCATTTTTATAGACATCTATGGTTTGCAAGACGAGCTCACGCCAGAAGTCGCTTTAAAAGACATAACCATTCTGCAAGAGGAGTTAGATCGCAAGGAATTAGAACGATTAGAACCCATTTTTAGAGAACAGGGTAAAGATGCAATTCAACTACCCATAGACCGAAGTGAGGTTATTAGTCAGTTTATTTCCTATGCCATGGGTCTGTTTATGGGGCGTTACCGTTTAGATAAACCCGGGTTAAACATTGCCCATCCAAATCCTTCGGCAGAAGAATTGGCCAGCTATACCCACAATGGTGGTCAGGTTATAATAGATGAAGATGCCATTCTTCCTTTGATGGGCAGCAACTGCAATTTCCCAGATGATGCCCTGCACCAGATGTATGGTTTGTTAGACACCCTTTGGGGGCATGATACCCGTACGGAGAACATCAACTTTATACAAGAATGCCTAGACAAAGACTTGGAGAAATTCTTGGTAAAAGACTTTTACAAGTACCACTGCAGCATGTACAAGAAAAAGCCTATTTACTGGTTGTTCAGTTCTAAGAAAGGAGCCTTCCAAGTATTGGTGTACATGCACCGCATGAATGAATTTACCGCAGAAAAGATCCGCGCCAACTACTTGTTAGAGCACCTCAAAAACCTGCGTTCAGAAGAAGCTATGCTTTCTGCCAACGAGAGCAACCTCAGCACGCAAGAAGCACGCAAGCTGGAGCAAATTCGCAAAGACATCCACGAATGTGAGGAATACGACATGGAACTGAAAAACGTAGCCGATCAACAAATCAAGTTTGATTTGGATGATGGGGTTACCGAAAATTATAAACTGTTTGAATCAGTACTAGCAAATATTAAATAGCATGATCAAAGAAAAGATTGTCAAATACTTTCAACAGTATCCCCAACTAAAAATATTATTCTTTTTTGACGAAAAAAAGGAATATGAAGAAGAGTTAGATAAAATGGAACTTCCAAATATTTATATCGTTAAATACGAAAATAATCCCTTTTCAATCAAATGGAAACTGGTGGATGAGTTCAAAGACAAAAAAGTGTTTTTATATCTTCCCTTACCGCACCCACTTACACAGGAAGCTTACCATAAATTTCCTTTACTAGGACTTCTTATCGCTAATAAGGAATTACAACTAGACAATGTAGGTAGTTTTATGGAAGAGTTTGGTTTGCAAAGGCATCAAAAATCACTGATTAGCAAATACATCCAAGAATTAAAATATACCGGTGTGCAAGATGTTTGCAGACCAATATTAAATGCGAGTAATTTTCAGGTACCTGCAATCCAAAAAGGATTGCTTTCAGCTTTTCTTAAATTTAAAACCATAGAATCTTGGCCTTTTCTCATGGCTAAACTAATCACCCTTTCTCCTCCGGAACAAGAAAAAGAATTAAATCGAGTCGTTAAGAAAATAAAAGACCTCGATATGGAAGAACTGGTATGTGAAAAATTAAAAGCAGTTTCCGGAACTACCCTTAATGAACTAAGTCAAGAAAATCTAAAAAACGTAGTCAGAAGTATTGTGTATAACAAAATTATGCAAACCATCGATGAAGTCAAAACAAACGATCCCTATGCAAAATTTAAAATAAAAGACCTGACCCAAATCACCCAGCTAAACCAAATGCTTCATGAAGTAGACAGAGGTCCTATAAAAAATGACTTTAATGCGGTATTAGACGAATTATCAAAAGAAATAAAGGGAAGTAAATTAATTGAAGTATATGGAGAATCAGCGCCATTTGCTGAGTACAATACAGAAATGATATGGGAAGTAATCAAAGAGTTACAAGATCAAATTTCTAGCGCGCCAAAAGTTGTAGCTCAAAAATTAGAACAGATTAGTTTACAACAACAGATCAACCCACATGTAATGCAGGCCATGCGCTTCTTGATTCAAGTAACAAAAACCCATGAAGCCATACAGAAAAACACAACGTATATTCTGAATAAACCCGAGGAATATATCCAAGCATATACTGAACTGGGTTATAAAGTAGACCAGGCTTATAGGAAGGCGATAAGGTTATTCAAGGAAATTGACACCCTTGAAATTCCTAAAAACATCCATTTAGAAAAAATAAATGTCGATTTGAACAAGGCTTACGACAAACACACAGACCAATTGAACAGAGAATGGCTCAAATGTTTAAATCATTTCCAATTCGACTATAAAAACATTCAGGTACCAAAGCAATACGATTTCTATCAAACGCAAGTAGCACATCTCGACCAAAAAGTAGTGGTGATCATCTCAGATGCTTTGCGTTACGAAGCAGCTGTAGAATTGCTTTCCGAAATGCACGGCGACACAAAAAACACGGCAGAAATCCAATACCAATTAGCCTCCATCCCTTCCAAAACGAACATTGGGATGAGCCAACTTTTACCTGGAGAGAAAATCTTTAATTCAGGTGAGATTACGATAGACGGAATTAGCTCCTCTGGTACCGAGAACAGATCAAAAATACTCAGGCTGGTAAACAAAGAATCCAGAGCCATTCAGTACAGCGATTTAGATGGGCTTTCAAGAGAAGAGTTGCGCGAAATTTTTAAAGATACAGTTGTATATGTGTACCATGACATTATAGATGCAACAGGTGACAAAAAACCTTCTGAAAGAGGGGCTTTTAGAGCAGTTGAAGAGACTATACAGGAATTAAAAAAGTTTGTGAAATTACTCCATGGATCCTATAACGTGGCAAAAGTAATTGTTACCTCAGATCATGGCTTTTTATACAATGATATCGAAATAAAAGAAAAAGACAAGGAAGAAATTCCGGTTAAGGAAAATATACAATCCCATAATAGGTATTTTATAACCGAAGAGAAGCAAAATTTAGATTTGGCTTATTCCATCCCTTTATCAGCGACAACAGTTTTTACCGATAATGTATTTGTTAATATTCCTTATTCCGTAAATCGTTATAAAAAACAAGGGGTGGGTCATCAATTTGTGCACGGTGGTGGTAGTTTACAGGAATTGATTGTTCCCGTGATAGAAAGCGCAAGAAAACGAGAAAAGGTGAGTAAGAAAGTTAGACCAATGCTCTTAAATCGAAATAGACTAAAAATTGTATCAAATATTTTAAAAGTGAATTTATTACAAGAAACTGAAGTTTCTCGCTTCGAAAAAGAATGTACCCTAAAACTTGGTTTATATATAGGTAATAAATTAGTGAGCAAACTTGAAACCCTTTTATTAAACTTTACAGCAGAAGCACCAAGCGATAGAATGACAAGAACAGAATTGGTACTCGCTGCAGAAGCTGCTGGTGAGCCATTTTTAAAATTAAAGATCTTTGATGAAGAAGATATGCTCAACCCGTTAATAGAAGAACGCATTCAAAACGACACATTAATTCAACAAGATTTCTAATGACATTAAAAGAAAAAATACTAGAAAATTTTGAAGGAAAAGTAGTTAGAAAAGACTTAACCGCTTTGGTCAAAGGGAATAATCCCGTGCCTGCGTACGTGCTTGAATATTTACTCGGACAGTATTGTGCAATCGATGACGAAGAGATTATCAATGCAGGCATTGAAAAGGTGCAAACCGTGATCCGAAACAACTATGTCCATCGATCAGATTCGGAAATCGTAAAAGCTAAAATCCGCGAAACAGGGAGCCATAAAATCATTGACAAAATCAATGTGACTTTAAATGATAAAGCCAATATTTATGAAGCTGAATTTGCGAATTTAGGACTAAAGGGAGTCCCTATACCCGACGCGATGGTCAACAACAATCAAAAGCTACTGAGTGGTGGGGGTGTTTGGAGCATCTTAACCATGGGCTATTCACATGCAGATAATATCAACATGCGTTGGGTCGTCATAGATTTAAAACCCATTCAAGTGGCGAATGTCAACCTCGACGAATACATTGACCTTAGAAAAAATTTCACCACAGAAGAATGGCTGGATTTATTGATGCACAGTATTGGATTAGATCCTGAATATTTCAGTAAACGAGATAAATTCATCCAGTTATCACGGTTGATAACCCATGTAGAAAATAATTATAATTTTATTGAACTGGGTCCAAAAGGAACCGGAAAGTCCCATATTTTTTCTGAACTTTCTCCGCATGGTGTTTTAGTTTCTGGCGGCGACGTATCAAAAGCGCGTTTATTTGTGAACAACACCGGCAACAAAATAGGATTGGTTGGTTACTGGGATGTGGTTGCCTTAGATGAATTTGAACAAGAAAAAGGCAGTAGCAGAACAGACGGTGATTTGGTGAAAATCATGCAAAACTATATGGCCAACCAAAGTTTCAATAGAGGAAAAGAAACCTACCAGGCAACAGCCTCTTTGGCATTTGTTGGAAATACAAAGCACAACGTACCATATATGCTCAAAAATTCTCATTTGTTTGAATCTATTCCTGAAGGATATATCAAGGGTGCCTTTTTAGATCGTATGCATATGTACATTCCGGGATGGGAAGTACGCATATTAAAATCATCCGTATTTTCCAAAGAATATGGCTTCATTGTAGATTACTTAGCCGAATTATTAAGAGAGTTGCGTAAAGCGGATTATGCCAATCTCTTAGATGGAAAAATTTCTTTAGATGGATCATTGACAACAAGAGATAAAACGGCCATCCGAAAGTCATTTTCAGGTTTGATGAAAATTATTTATCCACACAAAGAAATAACCGATGAAGAGCTACTCGAACTATTGGATTTTAGTGTAGAGGGAAGAAAACGAGTGAAAGATCAGTTGTATATCATTGACGAAACGTTTAAAGCCGAACCTGTAGAATTCAAATACACGGTTTTAGCAACGGGAAAAGAATACAACCCTGAAACCTTAGAAAACTTGAATTATAATGCAGCTGTTAAAGTTCAGGAAGAAGAAGAAGAAACCGAAGAAGTTAAAAAGGAAAAACCAAGTACTAATCTTGAACCTCATCAGGTCATTTTAAAAGATAATCAGACAGGAATCTCTTATAAAAAACTCTTTGCAGAATATGTAAAAGGAGCTACATACATCACCCTGCAAGATCCATATATACGCCTGCCATATCAATTCAAAAACTTGATGGAGTTTTGTTTGATGCTCGGAAATAATAAAAATCCCGATGAAGTCTTAAATCTGGAAGTTGTGACATGGAATGAACAAGAATATCAAATAGACTCAGTGGCAAATTTTGAAGAGTTGCAGGCCAGTCTGGTCGACTTAGGAATTCACCTGAATTTTCGATTTGAGCAACATCATGATCGTTTTATCGCAGCAAACAATGGTTGGAAAATTAGCCTTGGCCGGGGACTAGACATTTTTGAAAAAATTGAAGGTAGATTTAATGTAGCCGACCTCGACCAAACACGCAGAAAATGTAAATCTTGCGAATTGACATATTTGAAAATTTAACAAGTTTAAAATATATAAATAAATAATTTTAAAATTAACACCGGGAAGATCGGATTGTATGTTTAACAAGTGATATCGTTCAAGACAGACGTTGTACGAAAAGGTTCATACCAAATTCCAAATATTTACTTTTAAAAGTGAATAAACTGAAAATTGGTGTCAACAGTTGAAGAATTGTTGCTGACTTAAAGTTGCAAATTCTATGAGTTGAGGTCATTTTGGTGATATTGAATACAGATAGAAAGTTAACAATGTCTATACCTGAAAAGAGTTGCCTTGTAAGCGCTGTTTTAGTGAAAGCTTAGTATTTCGCTTTTTACAACCTAAATCTGCTGCGATGGCCTATAAAAAAAATAAAATACTATGGAACAACTAGATATGTTTGCCCCTAGACCTGATTACAATGAATCGATTAAAATTACAAATGGTGAGTATATCTATATTCCAAATTTTTATAACAAGAGTACGGCAGATAACTATTTTAAACAATTGCTAGAAAATATCGTTTGGAATCAAGAGTCCATGAATATCTATGGCAAACAAATTTTATTTCCTCGTTTAACAGCATGGTATGGAGACAACGATAAACCCTATAGTTTTTCTGGAATAACTTTACAACCACACCCTTGGTCAAAAGAACTTTTAGAAATTAAAAAAAACATTGAACCTAAGGCTCAAGTTAAATTTAACTCAGTTTTACTTAATAGATACCGCAGCGGTAGTGATTCAATTTCATGGCATACAGATGCAGAAAAGGAATTAGGCAAAAACCCAGTGATTGCCTCGGTAAATTTTGGAGCTGAACGAAAGTTTCAATTAAAACATATGGATTCAAATGAGAAAATTGAAATCGTTTTAAAACATGGCAGTTTGCTTATCATGATGGGTGAATTACAACATTACTGGAAACATCAGGTTCCAAAAACAAAAGAACTGATGAAAGAGAGAATTAATTTAACGTTTAGAGTGATCAAATGAGTTGGAAAAAAGTTGAAATAAAGAATGATTTAGGAGAAATTGTAGAGGCTTTGGCTCCAGTGATCGTGTCAGCCAGTCGTTCTACAGATATCCCTACTTTTTATGCCGATTGGTTTGTTGATAGATGGAAAAAAGGTTATGTAAAATGGAAAAATCCGTTTAACGGGGTGTATGCTTATGTATCATTTAAAAATACACGAATAGTGGTGTTCTGGACAAAAAACCCCAAACCCATCATGCATCATTTAGATTTTTTAGATGAACATGTAAAGAATTATTATTTTCAATATACCCTCAATGATTATGACGTAGAAGGATATGAAGGGAGAGTTCCGGGCGTTGCAACCAGAATAAAATCCTTTAAAGAACTCTCTAATCGCATTGGGAAAAAAAGAGTAATCTGGAGATTTGACCCCATGATATTAACGGATAAGATTGACGTAAACGAACTGTTAAGAAGAGTAAAAAATATTGGAGATCAACTTAAAGACTATACAGAAAAATTAGTGTTTAGTTATGCAGATATTTCCAGTTATAGAAAGGTGGAGACAAATCTTAAAAATGAAGCGATCAATTATATTGAATTCGACAATAATACCATGCATGAATTTGCCAAAGGACTTCAGGAATTAAATAAAAGCTGGAATCTGGAAATTGCAACTTGCGCAGAAAAAATTCCCTTAGAGCAATATGGGATTATTCATAACAAATGTATTGATGATGATTTAATGATCGACCTGTATGGTGATGACAAACTTTTAATGGATTTTTTAGGGGTAAAGTTTGAGGAAGCAACCTTATTTGATGAAAATCAAGAGGTTAAGAAAACTAAGGTGATTAAGGATAAAGGCCAACGAGAGCTATGCGGATGCGTCATGAGTAAAGATATTGGAGAGTATAACACTTGTCCGCATGAATGTGTCTATTGCTATGCAAACACATCCAAAGAAATAGCAAGAAAAAATTTTAAAATGCATACTGCAAATAAAACTTTGGATACAATAACCGGAATTTAATTATTAGAATCTGCCTCTTTGCATAAGGCATTTGATGAATCATTTACAAAAAACACAATAGACCACATTGGAGAATTATATAAATCAAATAAAAGCACTCAATAACGTTTCATTTCAGGAAATTAGAAAGGTAGCAATTAATGATATATCTCATTTAAATAAAAGTGTTCGTGATCAAAATTATGAAGCACTGAAAAGAGGTACTGCCATTATTGAAACCCATGACCTACTATGTCAATATTTGTATTCATTTGGCAACATGCATAAGGCAAAATTAAAAGATGCTTTTACAAAATTACCGCCAAGTGTACTGGAAAATGAATTTGAAATTATCGATTGGGGCTGCGGTCAAGGATTGGGCACAATAAATCTATTTGACTATCTCAGCGAAAAGAGGATAAAAAATAAAGTGCAGGGTATTACGCTTATCGAGCCTTCCAAAATGGCCCTGGAAAGAGCAGTTTTGCATACCGAGGCATATGTGAAAGATCCTGATTTAATTAAAACCTACAACACAAATTTTGAAATGTTAAAACCTGACCAGATAAAAATTAAATCTGGTCATCCTGTTATCCATATTTTCTCAAATATTCTAGATGTTGCTCAGATAGATCTTAAATATTTAGCAAATCTGGTAGACGGTGCAGTGGTGTCTGAAAATTACATCATTTCTGTTGGACCGCTCAACCCTACCAATAGGAGAATCGATGCTTTTTATAAGTATTTCGATGTACCGCTGCTCTATACCTATGAAAATAGCCAATTTGAATACGGTAGCACGAAAAAGTGTACGTACAAAGCAAAAATTTATAAACTGGAAAATAGCGAAAAGGGTAATTTAATCCCCATTGTGTTTTACCCCTCAGTGCAGTTCCTGTCATCATATCAACTGGATTGTGTTGCAGAACAATTCGCTTTGCTCTCAAAAGAAGAACGGTCATTATTAAAAATTAAATTTGATAAAACCCAAGCCTTTGAAACATCAGCTCCATTCGATATTGGGGCATGTGTTTATGACGATATTCATCCTGTTCTCGCGGTGCTTAACAATATCGTAACCCGAGGAATACCGACCAAAACCAGCCCATATGTAGAAGAATTTTTTCAAGAAGCTTTTGGCTATTCAAATTATGAAAATAGCTATGGTACATTTTTTTATAAAAAAACAAAGGAGATAGACCTCTTAAAAACAATAACATGGGTAGAAGAAACAATCGGTCAACACAATAAACCCGATTTTTCTGAAATAAATGTTGACCATTTACAACTTATTTATTCACCGATCGCAATCGCTAGATTTCAAAAAACAGTACTCGAAGCATTAATGACCGGTAAATTGGATGTAAATAAAAATAAATGGCAGGTCCTTGTCCTTGAAAAAGATGTGCCATGTGCAGCCTTGGCCCTTAAAGATTTATCGTATCTGTTTAATAACTTGACCAAGTTGAGCGAACAATACGACCATTTAACATTTCCGGAAATTGATTTAACCATTGTCAACGATTCAATTTTTTCGAAGTCAAAACTTCACCTGGACAATCGCATATATAGTGTAAATGAACCATTAAATAAATTATATGATTTAGTGGTTGATATCGCCGTACTGCAGTCAGATAAAATAAATAAAGATTCTTTCAGTAAGTACAGATGTGAAAATAATTGTTACTTCAACATAAGATCTGCCCAAATAAAACAAAATGAGCGGTTTATATATACTACAGACAGAATAGTTTACCGTAATATCGTTCAAACAAATGCACAAGGTAGGTTTGAAGATGTTGAAGAAACCAAGCGTTTACTGACTTATTTCTTGAAACTACTTTTCAGAAAAGAAAGCTTCCGGTCCGGACAGCTGCCAATTCTGAACAGAGCACTGCAAAACAAAAGTGTAATTGGCCTGCTGCCTACTGGAGGAGGAAAGTCATTGACCTACCAGTTGGCCGCACTTTTGCAACCGGGAGTTACTTTAATCGTTGATCCTTTAAAGTCTTTGATGAAAGATCAGTACGATGGGCTAATAAAAGTAGGGATAGACTCCTGTGCTTTTATCAATAGCGAACTTTCTGCGCAAGAAAAAGATGAGGTTGCTACGAGAATGGAACAGTCAAAACTTCAATTTGTTTTTCTTTCCCCTGAAAGATTATCAATTTATTCGTTTAGAGAAAAGTTGAAAAATATGCACAACTTAAACGTGTATTTTTCTTATGGGGTAATTGATGAGGTGCACTGTGTCTCTGAATGGGGCCATGATTTTAGGTTTTCTTATTTACACCTAGGTCGTAACTTATATAAATACGTGAGGGCTAAGGAAGGTCGAATTTCTTTATTTGGTTTAACCGCAACGGCATCATTTGATGTTCTGGCAGATGTGGAAAGAGAATTATCAGGTAATGGAGCCTTCCCATTAGACTCTGAAACTATTATTCGTTACGAAAATACCAACAGACTTGAATTACAATATAAAATAGAAAAAGTAAATATTGATCTCGAAATTGATGGTTCGTTTGATCGAGGCAATAAGCTCGACGCTAAACTTCCCAAAGCAGTAAAAATGCCAAATAAATGGGATTTCTATAGAGCTAAAAACAAATTTTTATCAAGTTATATAACCAAAATTCCTCATTATATTAACGAACTGCAAAGTGAAGAATCATTAAAGAATATCAAAAATTCTTATAAAATTAGACAAGGAATTAATGATTTAGAACATGACAATTTATTAGTAAATGTTCCAGATGATTATTTTATAAAAAAAGAACAATACCCACACTCAGGTATTATTTTTTGTCCTCATAAGGGTTCAACGGGAATTTCAGTGGAAGAAACTAAGGAATCCTTGAAGGATACCATTCCCGCCCTTGGTACATTTATGGGTGGTGATGATACAGGTAATCTTTCCATGCAAAATCTGGAACTCTTTAGAGATAACAAGCAACCCTTAATGGTCGCAACCAAAGCTTTTGGAATGGGTATTGACAAACCCAATGTTCGTTTTACAGTCAATTTGAACTATTCTAGTTCATTAGAAAGTTTTGTCCAGGAAGCTGGTCGGGCGGGTAGAGACAGAAGAATTGCTTTGTCAGTCATACTATTGTCAGGTTATGAACTAGAAAGAATTAATAAAAATTGTGTTGAGGATACCTTTCCATTAAATATCATTAAACTTAAATGGTTTAAAAAGGAAGACTTAAAACAAATCATGGATCACTATAGCCTCGAAATAAAACCAGATTTTATCGATTCTTACAACCCTCAAAATGATTACGTTAAGCTGCAATGTGAAAAACGTAATGAAAATGGACGAAATATTTTTGCTGAAGGGCGATGTGAAATGGATTGCGGAGACATGAAGTGCAAAATTAGACATGCCCCTAATTTGGCTAAAGTATGGGGAGCTGAAAAAGATTTAGAAGAGATTCTTTCATCAAACGGAATTAGTGCTAAATCCAAAAACATTGAATATCAGAATGCTGATTATGAAACTGTCATGTATTTCTATAACAATGGATTCAAGGGAGAAGATATTGAAAAAGGATTTATTTATAGTCTCCTTTACCAACAATCTATAAGCGTTTTTTATGGGGATGACAGTCATTCAAAAGACACAAATACAGTAAAAGGTTTTTTGAATTCAGTCCTTAATTCTGAGGTGGACCAAGAAATAGTTTCTTTTGTAAATTATGAAAACCCTGATCCTAAAAAAAAGATTGAAGGAACGGATACGGATATAGCAAAAGCCATTTATAGAATGACCTGTATCGGTTTGATTGAAGATTTTACACAAGATTATGCAAATAGTAGATATCGTATTGTATCTAAAAGAAAAAAGATCGGAGATTATTATCAAAGTTTAAAACAGTTTTTATTGAGATATTATGCTGAGGATAGAGCCGAAAAAGAAATTCAGAAGGCCTATAATATGGATGTAAATAGCGATGATCCATTAGAAACAGAAATATTTCAGTGTTTGGCTTACCTCACAGGTTTTGTCTATGATAAAATATCATTGAAACGGAAACGCGCAATTGACGATATGAGAACCTTTTGTGTTTCTGGAACTATTGCTTCAAAAGATTGGAAAGAAACAAATGAAGATTTAAAGGATTTTATTTATTATTATTTTAATTCAAAATATGCGAAAACTGATTATGTCGCGGATAACGGCGAATCTTATTCACTGGTCGTTGATTCTGACAGTGGTAAAAAGTCAGATAAAGAAATTTTATTTAAATATCTGAAGGTAATTGATAATGAAATAGTCGGTATTGGAACGCCAATTGATAATGTAAAACACTTACAAGGTGCAGTTCGTTTAATTTCCAGATCCCTTACTGACACAAATCCAACCATGGCCCTATTAGAAGCATTTACCCTGATCTTTTTAGGAACGAATAACAATGAAAATCTGGAAAAACAGCTAATTCAAAGCTATACAGATGGAATGATAGAAATGATGAACCGACTGAACTCAAGTAGCGAGTTTTGGGACTTGTTTCAAAATTACAATAGTATAATTTCAGTATACCTCAATAAAACAAAACTTAATAACATGATAACCGAAGCACTTATCATATTGCATGGCCTCGAACTAAAAAAAATTACATCTAAATATATTGCAACACATGAATAACGATAAAATACAGCAATCGCTCATCGAGCTTGAAGAAAATTTAAAAAATTTGAATTCTGCGCGTAATCAGGTAATTTCTATGGCAGGAAATAGTCAAAAATTATCACAAGAAGTCCTCTTATTGGTAAATTCATTTCAAGAATTGAATAAAAACTTATCCCAGAACAACTTTACCTCAACAGAACATTTTAAAAGTTTCTTTAGTCGCATTGAAGAATCTGTTAATCAATTTTCGGTAATTATAGATGATGCGGCCAATGACTTACAAAAAATGATTTATTCAAATGCGGAAAGTTTTAGTGTTAATCTCGATGCTATAACGCAGGAACATGTTGTAGCATCACAAAATATAATTCAGGATAAAAAGAACGTTTTCGACGCACTGATTGAAAAACAGACCCTCTTTTCTGGTAAATTAGAAGAGTTGAAAAACGAATTAAATGAGTTTAATTTTCATGAAAAAATTGCTCTATTCCAAACAGAACTTAACCAGCAAAGTGATTGGATAAAAAAAGTTGTCCAACAAATAGATAAAACAAAATCAGAAGTACAACTTGAATTTCAAAATTTTAGCAAATCCTACGAAAATCAAAACATGTTAATTGCTGATAAATTTAAAGACTTAAGTAACCTTGTAGAAGCAAACCAAAAAAAACAATCCATTTACCAATACTTGATCATCTCCCTGATAATAGTAACAACATTAATTTTGTTTTTTAAATAGACAAAAGACATTAAATAGAAGTAGCGTCTGATGCACTTACCGATGGCATGTTGGGAGATTGGGATGATTTTGACGGTGATTACGATGATGCAATGCTCTACTTGAGAGGATAAAAAATAATACCTTTTTAAAAAATGAATATGAAAATAGGTTTAGAAAATTTCAGAGTGTTTAAAGAATTTGTTAGGAAACCAATAACCGTGCTTACCTGAGCAAATAATAACGGTCAAGTTGTAGTGATCATAAAGTGGTATTTTCTGCAACACCTATATAAAAAAGTAATTAACTATGGCTCAATATGTTTCAATTATACAATATAGAAATAACATCATTTTTTACTATGCAGTTAGGCTGCACTCAATCGTTTTAAGTTTGTTCCATCATTAAAAAATTATAAATCATGATCGCAATAGATATCATTCTGAATAAATATTTTAATCAAGAAGAAAATGTTATACGCAAAAGTAATTTGACGAACCCCTCAGTGAAGGTTTTTGGTTATTTAGCAGGTAAAACAGGAGAATATATTCTTCCAAAATCAAAAATTAAAGTTGTCTATAGTTGCTTGAAATCCCCAAGTACCCAAAGGTTAGAATGCACAACTTATTTTGAAAAAAATGGAATTGAATTAATTCGACTTGGCAATGAAGCTCCCAAGCAAAATATCGCAGATTTCATGAATTATTATGAAGGATTATCTGCAGATCAATTAAAAAAGGAACTATTAGAGGTTAGAATGAAAAATGAACCTGTTGTACTCAAAGACAATATAACTGAATAATTCATTTATCGTCCTTCTATAAATGAATGATTAACGTATTAATGAATAAGGAAGTTTTAGGTTTTCATAACTTAAAAGCTATCGGTTTAATGACGATAGCATGTAACTAATCTTGCCTTGTATATGACTTGATGAGGATTTTAATTGATGATGTAGATGAATCGCGTGGATACGTTAAATATGAACACTTTAATCAAAACAAAGATAGTCGCGAGAACAGTTAGGTATTACAAATAAATTTCAATTATTAAAACGAAAAATATTAGAAATAGAATAAAAATTCAGATAAATTTATTGACCGAAAATAAAAAAAATGTTTCAAGATTATAAACTAATTAGTATCGGAGTAAAAAACTTCAAAATTTTTAAGAATAAAGTAGAGTTTCCTATAGGCCCCTTGACCATCTTCACTGGTACAAATGGCAGTGGTAAAAGTACCTATACTGATCTCTTGTATTTTTTAAGCAAGGCTTTTGATTTTAATGTTATAGATATAATTAGTGAGCTAAGAATAAAAAGTTGGGAGAAGATTAGCTTCAGAAATCTCAATGAATTTCAAAAAAGTGATGCCCTTAAAATCTTAAATAGAGATTCACAAAGCAACAAACTCTCCTTGTTTTTTAAATATTTAGATGAAGATTTAAAAAGTGTAATTGAAATAGAATTAGGTTATGAAATTGATCAAAAAGGAGGTTCTTTAGTAGAATACAAAATTTCCTCAGAGGAGTGCGTTTTATTACATTATAAAAAGGAAGATCTTTTTAAGAATCTAAACAGTAAAATAATTCTTCCAATTAAAGAACATCCCTTTTCAAAAAACAAATTTATATTCGATGAATGTAAATCTAAATTTGTTTGGTTCAACAAAATTAATTTAGCAGCTGAAAGAACAATAAATAAACAAAAAAAAATACGCGAACTATTAATAAACTCAATTTTTTCGAGCTACAAAAAGCTTACAGAAGCTGATAAATACATTGAAGTAAGTGATTTAATTAAAAAATCAGAGCTGGAAAGTATATACACTCTTCAGGATAGCTCTATTTTATTACAGACTAGAGTTCTTGCAGAAATGTTAAAAAACAATGTCCATAAAAGGGGGGTAAACCAAGAATTTTTTAATAACTATATTAATTTTGAGGAGCAATTGTATTTTAAATTATTTACTAGATTATATTGTGAACCCAATAAAACATATCCCTATGATATTTGGTCTGAGATGTTTCCTGATATTGAAAAAGATTATACTTCCTGTAGGAATCTTTATTTACAAACAGATTCAGTAGAAAATCCTCTTCCAGAACTAGATTTTGAAAGCACATACGTAGTAAAAAGTCTCGAATTTGAAGAAATATTTAAACATAACGAGCAAACATTAAATGAAGAAGAAATTAGGGAGATTATATCCTCAATCGTAAATCCGCTTACAGATGCTTTTTTGATTGAATATGACTCCGCAACAGACTTCGACTATGCTTTTAACTATAGTCAGATCTCTAAAGTTTTAAATAAAATCATAAGCCTGGTTGGTGGTATGAGGCTTAGATTTGAAGTTTTATTTTTATCTTCTTTTAGTAGTGTGCCTGCAAAATTTGATGCAAAGTTAGAAATTAGGCCTCACTATATATACGATGAAAGCGGGAAAAAAGATGATTATATTTATCAATTTGTAAATAACCGCTTTGATGGTTACCCTAAAATGAAATTTATTAATAGATGGCTTCATGAATTTGAGATAGGAGAAAAATTAGAGGTACAAACAATTAGTTCAGGGGCAAAAGAACTTGGATTTAGCCTGTTTATAAAAAGAGGCACCCAATCCTTCCCATTGCACTTGGAAAGCAGAGGGACTAAGAAAATCGTTCAAACTCTTCTATTTTTATGTCAATCACAATATTCTACAACGACAATAATTGAAGAGCCTGAATCCAATCTTCACCCGGCTTTACAAAGTAAAATGGCGGAACTTTTTGAAGATTTTATCTTTTTTATTCTTAACGGTTTTAGAGATTACAAAATTCATAAACCATCATCATTAATAATAGAAACGCATTCAGAGTATTTAATCCGTAAAATACAATATTTAATTGCCTCTAGTGATTCAAGGTTTAATACCACAAATGTTAGAGTAAACTATTTACATCATCCCAATAAAATACCTCCTGGTGAAAATCAGGTTTACTCCTTAAAAATTAGGGAAGATGGCTTTATGAACAATGATTTCGGCAAAGGTTTTTTCGATGAGGCTTCTTCGCTGTCCTTAAGTTTATTGAATTTAAAAAACTTCAATTGAAATGGTGCGGTCCTATATTGATGAAAAGTATTTAGAACATTATTTTAGGTCACTTTTAGGTTCTGAAAGATTTTCAGAGAAGTCAAATCAACTTGAACAAATCTGGTCTTTTTTTAAAAGTAAATCAGATCTCTTTTTTGACAAGGAATTATCTTCATTTCTGGAAAATGTTGATCCTCCCTTGCGCAATGTTATTTTACCGCTAATAAACCAACTGACGACAGGCCGGCAAAACACAATTATTTATCAAAATGAAAAAAACACTTTTAGAAATCTGAAAAATATAAATATTTATAGCAAATTAAATTATCCTTTTGCAACATTTTGGTTAGGTAACCAATATAATTACACACCCGAAAAGTATAAGGAAAATAACCCATATCATTTCCTAACCAATGAAAATGATATGGATGAATGGAAGTCGTATTCAAATTCCCGCACATTTTATGTAAATCCAAAAAAAACACAGCATGGAAATGATATTTTAAAATCATGGGGCCAATTAAAACGTTTCCATCATTACCCACATGACTTAATCATCAATGATAAGTTCTGCTTAAAAAGTGATGTAGGTATTCGCGAAAACATAGTCCCGATCGTCGAGAATTTATCTCCTCAGGTAAAAAACTTTATCATTTTTATTGGAATACCAGAACCAAAAGATAGATTTAACTTAAATCAAACCTATGATTTATTAGTTTCATTGTTCAAAGAGCGAGGATTAAACCCTAATATATTGATTTTTATCTCTGCAAAAACACATCATGATCGTTTCATCCTTACAAATAGCTTTTTAATCAAATCAGGTGATTCATTCGATTATTTCAATGCAAAAAACACATTTAAAACAAGAGGTACAACCCTTTCAATCACGCCTGTTTTTAATTCGAATAAAACCGAGATACAAGAATATATTAGTCTGCACAGGGAAATTATGCGAAGTGCACATACTCCATACGCAGGAACAAAATCTAAAAACCTACTCGATCTCTTTAATTAAACCCACATGATCGAAAACCTGTGTGATGCAATTCACTCAAACATGACAAGCTCATGAATACCCTCAAATTCAATTTTATTTCTGCCGGCAATGTACTGAGCAGAATCACTGCATTATATCCCCTTAGATTTGCAAACTCAAAACTGAATATGGTAAAACCGAAAATCTACATCTTGATTCCAAAAAAACACAGAAACCCGAATAGTTACCAGATAGATAGCTTGTATTTATTCCAAAAGACCTATTCTATGGACAGTATAATATCTACAGAAGACATGACCATTCTTCAAATTGATAAAATGCTTGATTTTGTCATTGACAAAAAAAACACAAACACTTAAAACATATTTCAATCATTCCAGAAATTTATCGTAAAATAAAGTGTAATAGAACTTCATTTCAATTAAAAAAATCTGATAAGTCGAATCTACAATCAATAAAGCTAGGCAATGTTCCGCATTCACTCACTTTTGTCTACAGTTAGCAAGAGCTTCTCCTCCTCTTAGGAGGAGTCCCCGAAGGGGGAGGTGGTCAAATTCATTTAAAACCTATTAAATCACTATTTAACCTAGCCTTAACCAAAACATATACATGCAATTAAACATACTGAACATTTCCTCTTTTTAGGAGGAAGGCCCCCGAAGGCTTGCCTACCGTAGGTATGGGGAGGTGGTTATTATTAAGAATATTCCCTTAAAAAATCCAAAAACAACCCAACAAACCCTGAAAAATTCCCTTGCACATACCCATTATTTACTCGCTTTGCTCCGCATCGTGCGATACCTAGGATGGAAGACCTACACTTATATCTTGAAATTTCTCCAATTAAAAAATCGAATAACTGTGCAGATATAGTGCATAGTATCCCTTTAAATTTGAAAAATCAAAAGAGAACGACCATTTTTTTACGAATTCAGCGATCATCATGCTTGAACAATAATGCGATGATCATATCGACAATGAGTTTGACATAACAGATAAGAACGATTCTTTGTGGGATACCATGGCGGCTAGTAGACCATAACATTTCTGATATAGGCGCTTCAAATAAAAATGATCATTAAAATTTAATAAGTAAAAAATAACTTTCCTTTACAAACGATTTAGTTACATGAAAAAAATAGCCTCTTCCCTACCTAAAAATTATACAATACTCGCTTGTTTGTTATTCACTACATACCTATTTTCCCAGTCTGCCAATACACTTTTTGAAAAGGCTAATGAAAATTTTGAAAGCGAAAACTATGTCTCGGCGATAAACCTGTTGAACCGGGTTCTTCAAATTGATTCAAATTTCGTAGATGCCTATTACAAAAGAGGAGTCGCAAAGTTCTTTTCATATGAAAAAGAAGCCGCCATTCAGGATTACAATAAAGCCATTCTTCTGGACAATAACTATTTATTGGCTTACCTCGACAGGGGAATTGCTTACCACACCATGGGCCGATATAAATTGGCCATAAAAGATTACAACCGGGTGATTCAATTAGATCCCGAGAATGTAGGTGCGTATCATGTGCGGGCAGAAGCAAAGAAGAAACAAAATGATTTCGCCGGTGCCTTTGAAGATTTTGACAAAGTCGTGAAACTGGATCCTGTTTTTGGGGAAGGCTATTACAAAAGAGGGATGTTCCATCTCCATTTTGGCAGAAAAAAGGAAGCTTGTTCCGACTGGAAAATGGCAAAAATTTTTCACTTCGAAAAAGCAGTAGAAGCACTTGATTATTATTGCAAATAAGATGTTCTGTAAAGAAGTTCAAAGTAAAATTCAGAATTATAATCCATCCCATTACCTTTTAAAAAATTAACTATGAAAAAAATAGCCATGATCCTTTTCCTTGTCGTATTAACAACAACCGCACAAACGGCCGTCTCGGTGCGATTACAGGCCGATGAATACTATAACCAGGCAAATTATCCTATGGCGATTGAATTATTCACCCAAGCCATCGAAATGGATCCTAATGACGTAACCCAGTACACCGGCCGTGGCTTTTCAAACTTCCTTCTCAAGAACTATCAAGAGGCCATAGTAGATTTTAGCAAAGCGATTGAGCGCAATCCAGGTGGACATTTAGCTTTGTACAAAAGAGGAGAAACCTATTATAAGCTGGGTGACATGGATGCGGCCATGGCAGATTTTGACAAAGCCATTGAAAATGGTTATCACAATGCAAGCGCTTTTGCCTATAGAGCTTCAACCAAAAAGCAAAAGGGAGATCATCCGGGTGCAATAAATGATTATATAGAAGCACTTACCATTCAACCAGAATTCTTTGAAATTGCTGGCGAATTAGGGGAAAGCCTGATTTATGAAAAAAGATATCCGGAGGCAATTACTTACCTCAGTAAGTACTTAGACAACATATCCAAAACAGATAGTTATATCCTTTACCTAAAGGCCTATGCCGAGCATGAAATAATGGATCTTCAGGCTGCCTTAAACGATTATGACCAACTAATTCAACTTGAACCCGAATATACGGTAGCGTATTATAACCGGGGATCAGTAAAACGCCAGCTTCAAGATTGGAAGGGTGCATTAGAAGACTACGATCATTACATCAAAACGAGACCGGAATATTCTGATGCTTACTTTTTTAGAGGGATAGCAAAACATAATTTAACTGATTTTAATGGAGCTATAGACGACTTTACAACTGTAGTAGACAGTTTACCGAATGAGACAAGAGGTTATTATAAAAGAGCAGAATCACACATCGAAATAGATGAATTAAAAAAAGCCTATAACGACCTGTCAAAGTGCATAGAAATAAATTCATCCAATGCAGAATACTACCTGTTACGCGGAAAAATAGCCTTTCACCTCAACCTGCCGGATGAAACTTGCACGGATTGGGAAAAAGCCGGTGAATTGGGACTGGAAGAAGCAATAGAATTAAAAACAAAACACTGCGGTCAATAAACAAAATCCACTGGTGGTTCAACAGTATTCCTCATTCAGTCACTTTTGTCTACAGTAAGAAAGAGCACAAAGAAAAACTTCTCCTCCTCTTAGGAGGAGTTCGCCTACCGAAGTTGTAGGTCCAACTGCCTGTTTTTAGATAGATTTAATTGACTTTTTGTATCTTGAAAAGGAAAAATCAATCAATATAATGTATCAAATAAGAAATTTTCTGCTCTTGGCCTTGGTCTCTTTATTGGTGGGGTTTAAATCTCACAAAGAGATTGGGTCCCCTGATCAAAACGAAATAGCATCAACTTATTATGAAAATCTGACTAAATTATTTGAATACTATGCTCCTCAGTTTGGGAATAAGGGTTTGTTAAGACCTGTTTTTGGGGAGAAAGTCATTTCTGATTACGTCGAATCTATCAATATTGAAAATGAGCAGGGAGAAAGAATTCATTTATTTCAATTACCAAAATCAGAACGAGAATTGTTCTATGAAAAATGGATACCATCCGAAACGGGCAAAATGGTAGAAAAGTTCAAACTCGATAAAAAAGGAAATTGGGTAAAGGAAATAAAAAGGATCAACAAAATATATAAAAGGAAGTACCCTACGCAAAAGACAAAATCTATTGATACCCTGATCGACGATCCATTTTCAAGAATTATGATTGATTTGGATGTTGAAACAAAGCCTGAAATGAACTTGAAAGGCAATCAAAGTAATACAGAATTTGATTTTTGGGCTGAAACCTTTAATTCAGTAGCAGATCAATCAATTGCTGTAGAACAAGATAATTTCAAAATGAGTAGTCAGGAATTCATTGATAAAATCCGTCCTGCAATAAAAAAAGGTAGAATTTTAGTGGCACTGCCAAACGGTGATTATACAGGTGGACCAGGTGTGCTTTTTAGGTCTGGACATTGGTATGATGTGGGGCATGTTGCGATCATAAAACGAGATGGAGAAAATATTCCTGCAATAGTTTCAGATACCCTTTCTTTTACGATTGGTATTAATTCTGTAGAGCAAATGCACGATGAATCGTTACACGAAGATTGGGCCTACAAACATGGACGCGCATATGTCTTGCAGGTAATAGTCGAAAAATGGAGATTTGAAAACGGCGAATTCAAATTGACAACCTCAGAGGCTGATAATAATTTGTTATTTGAAGAAGCCTTAAAATTAAAGTACGCAAAGTATTGTTCAATAGGAGAGGTTTTTAGATCTAAAGAAGTTGCACCCCAAAAACTCATATGTTCTTCAGCGTCCTGGATCTATGCGAAGAACGCCTTAGGAATAGATATAGATATTCCATTCAATAGAACCATTTGGCCCGAAGGAATTTTAAAATCTAATTTTACAAAGGTAGTAGCAAAAACTTGGTAATTTTTTTGAGTAATTCTGGAGAGTATAGCACAGCCCTAAATCCCATATAAGTTTCAAATCATTTTATCCAATTCCTTAGAAGTAAATAATTTTGATCGCACTTTGATTCTGAGTTAAACAGTATTCCTCATTCAGTCACTTTTGTCTGCAGTTAGCAAGAGCACAAAGAAAAGCTTCTCCTCCTCTTAGGAGGAAGGCCCCGAAGGCTTGCCTTCCGTAGGCAGGTGGATTAACAACTCCTAATTACTAGTTAACAACGGATTAATCAAAAGATCTATATGCTATTGAATTTACTGAACTTCTCCTCCTCTTAGGAGGAGGTCCCGAAGGGGGAGGTGGTCAAATTCATTTAATACCTACTAAATCACCATTTAACAACGTGTTAACCAAAATATCTACCTACGATTAAACTTCTATTCCTAGGAGGAAGGCCCCACAGGCTTGCCTGCCGTAGGCAGGTGGATTAACAACTCCTAATTAATAGTTAACAACGGATTCACTCACATGATAACACACAAATAGATATACCAAACTTCTCCTCCTTTTAGGAGGAGCCTGCCTGCCGTAGGCAGGTCCCCGAAGGCTTGCCTGCCTTCGGCAGGGGGAGGTGGTTATAAACATCTCTACCCAACCCAAATTAGATGAATTAAAAACCTCTTCTCCAAACCCCATATCTCCAAATGACTTGTCAAAGTTCATCCTGCGTAATCTTATAAAACCTTTCCAGCAATTGCCTTGGCGGAATATTTCCGGTAAGATCTGTTAGTTTTCGCTCAACTTTAAAGATTTCCCTACTAAAATTAAACTTGTCGTATTTATCTCTGAGAGCATTCATACCCGCTAATTTCCCTTCCAGATGAATAATATTCATCATCGTAGTCACACATTTTGGAGAAAGAGAAAGTGCGTTACCCTCATTAATAATCCCTTTAAAATAGTTCGAATACATCATACTGCAAAGTTCTTGCAAATTCCATGTTAACCTTGCCCATGATTTTAGCATAAAGAGTTAAAGTTGATACCACAAAGAAGAAAAAGAAAAAAATGCTGAAATATATAGATGAAGTTTCCCCTCATCAGATCTTGTGGCTTTTCAAACACATCCCATTGTTAGAAAGGTCACTTTTATATCCTGAATACACTTTACAATTACTTATTGAAGATCTCGAAAGAATGGCTTGGTTCAAAGGCTATCTCGACATTTGTATGCTGTTCAATGACATTGATCTAAACAAAAACAACCTCCACTTATTCATTCAGGATCTCACTTTTTTGTACAATTTATTAGCACCGGAAGTAGCCGTATCCCCAAAGCAGGTTAAGCGGTGTTCGTCATTCGCTCACTTTTGTTTCCTGTAACATATCTGCAAGGGGTTTCTCAATACATCCAAAATTTAACTTTTCCCTTTTATCTTTGGTCTTTTATCTTTAGTCTTTATTATTCCCTTGCATATACCCCTCATTTCCCATTGTTTTTGCGCGGATGCGCAAACAATGCCATTCGGTTGTTACAGTGCACACGTTTGCTCATTCCTCACGCGCAGCTCCCCCATAGCCCCAAACCCTCTATGGTAAGTTACATATTTATTGGGGCTATGCCGCTGCTACATATTTTTTGCTCGCCTGCGTCTCACTCGGGCTATTCGGTGTCACGGTTTTTGCAAAAGCCAAATACGCATCACCCTTTTGCCCATTAAGTATGCCTTTCAGTCATACCCAATCGGTCAACGCGCACAAACGTTGTTCGCTCGTTCGTAACATATAATTTTCCTCAACACCTCCCCAAAAACCCAAAATTATTTCCACCATCCGTCGGGTTGTGCTAATTTTAAGCACCATTTTCAAAACCCGGCCTCAAAGAAAAAAGAACGGCAATCAAAATCAAGGATTAGTAAGACGGAGAAGCTCCGATTGGCGATGAGGAGATCACTCCGACGCACTTAACCTTGATGAAGAGTGAAGTACTTTTTTCTTTGCAGCCTTGATCTTTTTGATTCGTTTTTGGATCAAGCCAAAAATGAATAGAATAAAATTAAAATTACCACTAACCCTCCTTTAAAAACAAAAAAAACTCACTCCCTCCCAACCCTTGTCCCCCCTCCAAAAAGAAAAATCCACTATAGCAAAAACCCCGCGCCACCGGCGCATCACGTGGCTGCAGTCGGTACGCTCCGCATACCTTCTCCTGCACCACCCTCGTTCAGCTCGCTGGCTTGCCCGCCTCCGGCGTGCGGCTCGCAAGTTTAACCGCCCGAAAAATAATAAAAATGTTAACCTCGGCATTTTTACCTCATTAAGAACTGAAAAGAGATTCTAAAACTTTCTACCTCAATTATTACTTAGCCAATGCAAAATTTGTTAGATTGCCCCAACAGAAAAAACAGTTTAACCCAGATATGAATAAAAGAGATTTTATAATTAAACAAATTGCAAAAACTAATAAGAAAAATTTTGAGAATTATGTAGTTACGCGCATATACCATATGCTCAATAGGTCTGATGTAAAATTTATGACCCAACAATATGTCAATAGAAACGAAGGTCATGCTTTAACCGATATGTATTTTCCGCAACTGGCATTGCATATAGAAATTGATGAGCCTTTTCATAAAAAACAAATTGAATCTGATCTTAATAGAGAAACGGAAATTATTCAAGCCACAAATCATGAGGTAAGGCGAATTTCCATAACCCCGGATATTGAATCCATTGATCACCAAATAGATTTGGTGGTGAACGAGTTGAGGAAACGAATAATTACACGCGAACAAAATGCCAACTGGGAACCCTGGGATATTGAGAAGGAATTTAATCCACAGTACCACATAGAAAAAGGGTATCTGGCGGTAAATGAAAATCCGGCCTTCAGAAAAATCATTGACGCCTGCAACTGCCTGGGTCAGGACTATAAAGCCGTTCAGCAAGGATGGTTTAAAAGCAAGGTCTATCCCAATCATTATCTGTGGTTTCCGAAATTCTATGATAATGAAGAGTGGGATAATCGAATAAGCAATGACGGAAAAACGATTTTTGAGAAATGTAAAAACCCGGATAATTACAAAAAATGGTTTGAAGGTGCTATAAACAATCCTGTTAAGAGAATTACATTTCCACGATCCTTTGATAATTTGGGTTTCAAATTATACAAATTTGCAGGAATTTTTGAAACGGATTTCGAAAACTCATCTCCTGAAAATGGAATGATATACAAATTGAAACAACATAAACTAGAATTAAAAAAAACAGAACCTGAATTAGCAAAAGAGAATATTCGTTTATAACAAAAAAATATGCTTTTCCAATAAAAATTAAAATTAAATTTCTTCATGAACATTTTCAGAATTCTATCATCCCATGACGGTTCCATCAACGAACCCAACGTTAGTTCCTTTTTAGCTTATTTATTAAATCCCAATGAAGACCATGGCATTTCAAGTCTGTTGCTACAAGAGATCTTAAATGAATTAATCAATGTCGACACAAATTTCTTGTCCAAAATCCAATACAAGAACAGAATCACAGATCTCTCACAATATTCTGGTTATTCGATCAACGTGATGCCCGAATTAACGGTAAGCCTCAACCAGGAAGGGAAGAAAAAGAGAAGAGATATTGATATTCTTATTGAAATTGTAGACGATAGATCCAAAGAGATCATCTACGCCATTTGTATCGAAAATAAGATTACCGATGCGTCGATCAATAAAACCGACACACAGTTGCAAGACGAATTAAACGGTCTGAAAGCGCTTTATGCCGAAAGCGCTTTAAACCCCGAAATCTACATGATTTACTTAACCCCTCAACCTTCAGATATAGCATCTCAATCCTTTGAAAAACTGGAGTACGAAAAGAAATACCATTTATACTGGGCCAACCACGAAAACGCTGTGTTTAATAAATTGATCAAAATATTCAATGATGAAAACCAGGGTCTGATCGATCCGATCAACGACCAGGTTTCCTATTTGATCAAATCTTTCCTCTCGTTTATCAAAACAAATTTCAAAAGCTACATAGAAGAAAGAAGAGAATTTTTGGAAAAGAAAAATTATGGCAAACCGGTGATCGATTTACTCAACGATTTCGCTGCAAAATTGGAAGAAGACAAGTCTTATGCTATAGCCAAATTAAAAAAACAATTTTCTGATTATGTCTTGAATGAATCAGGAATTCAATTGCACAATGCCACTAGAAATGCACACTTTACTATAGCTACAGTCAACGACAGAAACCGCGGGCATTATTCAGTAAAAAGACCTGATGACGAGCGTAAGAATATTTTTTATTACCCGGATGAAAGTCGAAAAAATGTAAAGAAATTCAGACAAGGCATAGATAAGAACATTCCTATCTTTTTCAAAAATGACGATGAAATTGATTCCACTTTATCCTAAATAAACATATTATTTATTCTGAAAGCCCTGCTACAGAGTGATTGTATCACGTGGTTTCACTTTTATCTGCTTTTGTTAATAAACCAGCAAAAAATTACCATTATATTGATCTATTTTTAAATTAAAAATTAATTTTAGTCACATAAATTCAACGATCACATTAATCAAATGACTGAATTTCAAATAAACGATCCAAGTTTAGAATCCCAATGGAGAGCGTTGATCCTCTTTGGAAAGAATTCAGCCACGTACAAATTTGCATTTGCCAAAAGCTTGTTGGAATTGATCGACCGGGAAACGACTGCTATCTCTTTGTCAGATTTAGCAAAACCATTCGCAAAAAATATCACAACACATCTCAAAAAAAGTGACAAACAAGGGAATTCTAATTCAAGCACTTTTTTAAAAGCTTGCAGAGAATACAATAACGGCATCATCGATGAGGCGAAACTGCTATTTCAAACCGAGAAATTGGGTTTTGTAAATGTTGTAGACGCCTTTCAAAATGTGAATGGTGGACAAATACCCAATTTATTCTATGAAAAGGATTATGCCAATGGCCGGAAAAGAATTGTCATTAAAGACGACCTGTTGAAACTCAAAGAAAGCTATCACTTTCAAAATTTCGAACAAGAAACAGAAGCGCGATGGAATCTGGTAGAAACGGCCTGGAATCTCAGGATAAATCCCAATTTATTAGAGGTAAAATACGATGAAACTACTTCCCTTTTCTTCCTGGAGAACGACCTGATGAGAAGGAAAGACATTACCTCTGTTCGGGATTCATTAAATGGATATCAAAAAGGAAAATGCTTTTATAGCTTTCAAGACATTACCGTAAAAAAAGGAAGCCTGAGCATATGCGAAGTCGACCACTTTTTACCCCATGCCAATAAAAAGAGCCATAGTAATGCGGGTGCAAATATCAATGGCGTATGGAATTTAGTCCTAGCAGAACCGTCAATCAATAAAGAGAAAAGTGCAAAAGTACCCGATATTAAATTTTTGAACCGTCTATTTAATAGAAACGAATTTTATATCAGTAGCAAGCACCCTTTAGCAGAAACCATCATCAATCAAACGGGAAAAACAAAAGAAAAAAGAAAAGCATTTCTGCAGAAACAATACGACATTGCCAAAGCAAATTCAATTATAACCTGGCAACCGAGCATAGAACTAAAAGGAAATTTTTAATGAGTGTATTTTCAAACATTTCAGCTGACAAAGTCATTTATCAAGGGCATAATTTCTTCCTGATATTTGATGCCTATCCGGTATCTCCGGGTCATATTTTGATCATCTCAAATGAAGAAAAGCCAGACTATTTTGATTTGAACAAAGAAGAAAAAGAAGAATTAAATTCTTTGATCTTGATGGCTAAGGACATCATTGAAAAGGACTACAAACCTGATGGATATAATATTGGTATGAATTGCGGAATAGCTGCCGGACAAACGGTGATACACTTCCATTGTCATGTAATTCCCAGATATCATGGTGATATGGAAAACCCACGCGGAGGCATTAGACATTGTATCAGCGGGAAGGGGTATTATTAGCACACTAAATCTGTTCGTTCTATGGGCCCGAAAATGTTTCAACCAAACCAATTATATCTCCTAATTTAATTTTATAAATAATTATTTTAGTGATGATATAACACGTTACAGCACATATGACCACAAAACAAACATTCATCATAATTTCAATATTTCTGTTTTTAATTAGCTGTGATAAAAAGCAGACTGATTTGGAATTTGAAAGGTCTGTTGCGAATGAAATTTTTCCGGCGTTACTTGATTCTGTTTTTTACGATACAAGATTGACACCACCACCACCACCACCGCCGCCACCAAATTCTGAATGGAGTGATTCAACAGCAATAAAATGGGACGAATCGAAAATGATAGCCGATTATGAAAAACGAAAAGCTGAATTAGAAAAGGATACTACTATATTAGTGATTGCTATCGTTGACAGTACTTACCGAATAGATAAACGAGCGAAAAAAGAGTTAATTGATTTTTATAAAGATTTCGCAATTGAATTGGACACCATAAGTATTGAAAAGCCCTATAAAATTAATTTAACGGATTTAAAACACGCTGATAAGTTTAAGTTAAAATACCGTTCTGAATTGCCAGCGACAAGCAAAGTATGGAAAGGCGATTATGATTTTCACCTTTCTGGAATAACTGGATTTTCACGTATTCAGTTTGACAAATCCAAAAATTATGGAGTTCTAAAAAGTAGCTTTGGTTGCGGAAGTCTTTGTGGATTTAGCGCTCTTGTATTTATTAGAAAAGTAAAAGGAAAATGGATTATCGACAAGGTAATGGTAACAGGAATATCGTGAATAAAATACGTGCTGTAACAATGTATAACCGCAATTACGGCGGATTCGACTACGTCCGAATCCACTTGGAATTGCTAAAGTCAGTGCCAAACCGAATAATAAAGCAAATTAACCCGTAACTGACGGTTATACGAAACCGTTATCTCAAAATCGTAGTAAATGATCTATTACTTTATCGCAGATTTGACTGAACTGGACCCTTACCAAGAAATTTCAATTGTTGAAGGTGTAACTCTAAAAAAAATTCCAGTTGAACGGCTTGAACAATTAAAGGCTTACATTAAAATGTATCATCCGCATGATAAAATGCCAATGTTTAATGTCCCAAGTAACGATTTTGATAACTCTTATTATGAATACAAAATTGCCAAAGAATTGCCATCTGGCGGAATCTCGAGAGCCAAAAGAAGTATTGATGATTTTCGGTACTTTGTATTAGAAGATTCTGTGTCGGATAGATATAATATGATGTATGCAAAAGCTTTCGCCTTAGCCGATAAAGATTATTTCGTTCCCTTCAGTTTTTCCACCAGTTCCATTAAAAATTCATTTAATGAACTTTGCATCTATAATTATTACAATGAATTGAATAGGATCGATACCTATTGGATAACGAATAAAATTAGAGTAAATCGTCCTAAAGGTTTTACAAATCATGATAATAAACAGGTTGTCTCCTATCTAAAATTGCTCGAAGACTTTAATCAAATTAAATCCGATTTCCCACATATCGATAAATCGTTAGAAGATTTCTTTCTGACATTCGAATTATCAAATTATTCGACCTTTAAAATTGTAAGCTATATTGCTTGTTTGGAGCTGTTACTAGTGAATGGAAGTCAAGATAGATTAAAATCAATTAGTGGTCAATTACAAACTAAACTTAACCTGCTAAACAATCAATGGGACAATCCAATAATAATTGAAAATCACATTAAGGGACCTCAAACCTTAACTCTAGGTAAAGTGATGGAAACAATCTATTCCTATCGCAGCGTGGTAGCACATGGAGATTTTATTGATTTTTCAAAAAAACTAAATATTCTAGAGGATTTAGACAGGGTAGATATATTAAATTTCGTTAGAACGATTTTAAAAAAGGTAATAATCTATTCATTGCAAAATCCAAAATTGATTAGAGATTTGAAAAAGTGTTAGAAAACCTGCCCTACTCCCGCGCGCAATGAAATACAGCGCAGCTAATGTATCGCGTGGTTTTAAGTAGATCAACTTTGCTCGAAAAATATAAAAATGTTGACTTTCATTGATTTATATCATTTAAAATAAAATCCTATCTGTTAATTTTGATATAATATGATTTTGTTTGTCTATCCCTAAAATAAGATAAAAGGATCTATTTGGTTGGATATAACAAGTTTTACAAGAGTTTGAAACCGAAAAAAATTGAAATTTGAAATTAAGAAATTGTTTTAGAGAACCTATAAAAGAAATATTTCAAGCGGCTGAATATTTGAATCAAGCTGTTTCATTTCACGAAAATGGAGAATTTCTTAAAGCTGAAAATTTAATTTTAAAAGCTGATATTCCTGAAATTAGGGAATGGACAGAATCTCTTTGGGGAAAAAACAGTCCTTATCTCAATTTTGAGAAAACCGTTGACTCTCCTCCCATTTTGAAAAAAGAGGAACGTATTGAAACAAGAATGCCGAATAAAGCTCTAAAAGAGAAAATTATTGAACGAGATGGATATAATTGTGTGTTTTGCGGAACTCCTGTGATTAGAGCAGAAATTAGAAAAATCATACAACAATTTTATCCGAAAGCATTAAAATGGGAAAGAAAAAACATTGACCAACATTCTGCATTTCAAGCAATGTGGTTGCAATACGACCATCTTCTTCCTCATTCAAGAGGAGGAAATAATGATTTGAATAATTTAGTAATAACTTGTGCTCCTTGTAATTTTGCGAGAATGCAATACACGTTAAGCGAAGTAAGTCTTTTAAATCCGTTAAACCGAGAAAGAACAAATTATGAATGGGACGGATTAGAACGAATAAAAAAAATCGTTGTACGAAACCTCATATAATTTGTGATTACATTCGAACTAACATTAACCACAAACATTCAACAAATGATTTGCTACCTCCGAAAAATCTTCGTTTTTCTAGGCGCACAAATCATATAAAAACTCATTATTAAAGGTTTAAAAAACTCAACGAGAATTAAAAAATACTTATGACAGATTTTGCGGACAAAGTAATTGAATTTCACAAAAACCTTGAATATAAAGGGAAACTAAAAGAAAACGTCCAAGTGATGAATCCCTTTAAGGATAATGAGGAAATCCTATCGATTTTGGAAAAATTCTACAAAAAGTTCTTTAGCGACAACAATCAGCGAAAAATTATACTGGGAATTAATCCAGGAAGGCTTGGAGCTGGTGCAACAGGCATTCCTTTTACTGATACAAAGAGGTTAGCAGAAGTATGTGGAATTGAATCATCATCAATTCAAACCCACGAGCCATCTTCAGTATTTGTATATGACGTAATCAAAGAATTTGGCGGAAGTGAAAAATTTTACGATAAATTTTATATTAATTCTGTTTGTCCATTAGGATTTGTAGAGCAAAATCAAAAAGGGAATTGGGTTAATTGTAATTATTATGATTATGACGAATTATTCCAATCATCAAAGGAATTCATAATCTCAAGCCTGCGAAAACAGATTGCATTTGGGATTGACACATCTGTTTGCTTCATTCTTGGAAAAACGAATGCTGTTTTTTTCAAAAAAGTAAATAATGAAGCAAAACTATTTGATAAAGTAATTGTTTTTGACCATCCAAGATATATTGTACAATATAAAAAGAAACTCAATGAAAAATATATTGCAGATTATTTAAACGAACTAAAATAATAGCAACAAAACCCCAGCTCCCGAGCGATTATATCGCTTGGTTTTAAGCATATTAACCGTTTCAAAAAAGGATCAAATAAACTTTTTAATCACTTAATTTCATAAAATAAATAATTATTTTAGTGATGATATAACCGTTAGCGTTTATTTTTTAAAAAAGAAAAACAGCATGACAGAGCCGTTTTATTTCCCATTTGGACAGAAACTTAAAAAAGTTGAGCAAAAAGACAGAACCCCGAAGAGAGTTTTTGTTTTGGGAGTTTACGCAAGTGCTGTTCATGCTAGATGGGAGGACAAAAATGGCAAGCAAAAAGTTTCAGCTTTAGCAATTGCAAGCGAACCCGAAATATTCTGGACTGGAGAAAATGCAGAAGAAATAATATCGAAAATTATAATTCCAGAACAATTAGGACGACTGACAGCACCACCAAATAAAATACTCAATGGACCTTCAGGAAGAGCACTTGATTCTTTATTTTTAGAACCTCTCGGATTCGACAGGAAAACTGCATGGTTGTGTGATTTGCTTCCTGAATCAAGAGTAAATGAAAAACAAAGAAACGCTATTGATAAACATTATTCAAACAGTATTATTGAAAAATTCGGACTTCCAAAAGCGACGATTCCTGACTTTGACAAAGCTGAATTGAATAATAAAATCAGACGAAATGAAATATTGGAAGAACTCGAAAATTCAAAAGCTGAGAATTTGATATTATTAGGTGATTTACCAATTAAATGGTTTTTACGGTTTTATGACAATCGATTTTCAAGACTTGCTCAATTTGGTATAACAGAGAATAAATATGGCAGACAGCATGAAATTAGAATTAATAACAAAATATATAATGTAATCCCACTTTGTCATCCAAGACAAGCTAACCGTTTAGGAAATTCAAATGCAAAATGGGGGAATTTACATGACAATTGGATGAAAGAAAAACAACAAAAAGCCAACAAAAGCTATATTTAAGGTGGGTTTAAAGGGAAAATTAACATAGCTCCCGCGCGATTATATCGCGTGGTTTTAAGCATGTATTGTAGTTAAACAGAAGTACAGACTTCCCTTATCCGGTAAATTATCAGAGATGAAAAAAATCACTCTCTCTGCTCAAAAACCCTTTTCATCACCACAGACACGCCAAAACTCACAACGGCACCCACTGCTGCCATCACAACGGTAAAAACAAGATCATCCACGGTTACATTAAAAAAGGCGGAAAACAATGTTCCGCCTAAAAATCCGGCCTTGCTATGCGAATCACTCATCATCCAATCCCTCGTCATCTATATCCGCTACAACCGCTTGGCTAACCGTGGTCGCCACCGTTCCTGCAACGGTCAGATAGCCCGCAATGGTCAACACAAGTGCCGGTAAACTGATCGGTGCTGCCAAAATAGCTCCGCCCGTAGCCGCCAGAGCAATCCCGATGTTTCTGAGCGTTCTAAAAAATTTTGGAGTGGGTTTGTTATATCTTTCTGTTAAGTTCATAGTTTCCTTGTTTTATGGTTAATTTTAATTCTTCATTCGCCCTTTTAAGACTTTTTACGGTAATCATCAGCACGTCCATGGCCCTTCTCGATAAAATCCCCCTGCCGACACCTGTCAACTTACTTACGGGAGCAATACACCCCCTCAGTTCTTTCAAAGCGATATTAGCAGGGTGAAACAAGATCATTTTTCTGCCAAAAACCTTGGTCACATGCAAATGCTCACCGTATCGTTTACTGCGTCTCAAGTGGAGGTCATAAGTCCCCTCCGGAATACATGATGCTCCAACGCGGTTTTCTTTCCATGGAAGTTCGATGGTGTTACAAATAAATTTTCCGTTACAGAAAAGGGTGCCATTAACACCCTCTTCATCATAACTTCTGTACAATACCAGTTCCATCAGATTGAATCAACACCTACAATGGCCAATACGTTGTATGCACCATTTTTAAGCGAGTATTGCACCCCGTTGATCTCCTGAAAAAACTCGATCATCAACAAATAAAACTTGTTCCCTGTTCCTACAGGAGCAGCTACCGGAGTCAAAGTAGCGGAAGTGGCCACATTCTCTACAGGCAAATTCACTTTGGGGCTGTATTGGATATCACTGATCCCTGTTTCAAAATCCAAATCCAAAAAACCTGCTTGCAAACTCACATGCGTAGCACCTGTTGCAGAAGAAATATCATTGGCGGTATTCAAACTCGCCATGTCAATTTCACCTGTGGCGGTGTCTAAGGTATACGGAGCGAAGAGCACGGTACCCAATAATGCCCGGTTGTTAAAATTAAAACCTTTCAAAAGCGCTTTTGCAGCATCGTCAGCCAAACCAATCGCTACCTTTCTGTCCCCCCGAGCAGAAGTAAGATCATAGTTTTTTACTTTGCTCATCACTTGAGTCAATCTGCTGGTTACACGGCCATCGCCTGCATTGAGCAACATGTTTCTCACAGCTACCCTGAGCAGTTTACCCGCATACGCCGACTGACCAAATTCAGCACCATTTTCACGCGTTCTAACAAACGCCGGGTCATTTTGGATCCTTTCCTTCGGAACACCACCTTTGGTTCTTACCAGGTAGCCTTCTTTACTTTTATAAAAACTTAAGTCATCCAGTTTACCTGTTACTTTCAAAATTCCATTCTGTCTTGCCATATCCTATCATTTTTAACAATTAAACTTTTTAAAAAATAAAGATATAACAGCACTTAAGTATTTGAAAGACAATGGTTCCGCTTAGGTATCTTCCTGCCCATTTAGCCGAAAAACACTTTTTACAAAAAATCAAAACCCTTAACTTCATCCTGAAAAACAGATCCATGGCATCAGTATAGATGAAGTATGGATAAAGTATAGATAGAGTATGAAAACAAACCCAAAAAACTCAAAAAGCAATATGGAAAGAATATGTTTATACCCAAAAGACATCCAGGTCATCACCGGTAAGAGCGAGAGATATGCCCGAAAACTCTTCGCAGACATCAAAGTATCCCTTAAAAAAGAGAAGCATCAACTGCTCACCATCGAAGAATTTTGCACCTATTTGGGCCTCCCCAAACACGAAGTCACCGATAAGATTCGATAAAGAATAATCTATATAAATCTAAAAATTATGGGGATAATATGGGGATAAAACAGCAATAAAAAAACGTAAACAATTGTTTATCAATCATTTACGCTTTTTTGAAGTGGAGCTAACGGGAGTCGAACCCGTGACCTCTTGACTGCCAGTCAAGCACTCTAGCCAGCTGAGCTATAGCCCCAAACAGAATCGCAAATTACGCGATTCCTTTTAATATAAGCAAAGGAATTGTTGCTTCAAAATCAATTTTTTTAACACGGTCTTGTTCCCAAAGCTTAGCAAAAAAGCCACGCTTTCTCCTTATAACACATAGCATATCAGGTGCCTCTTCGTGAAGATATTCCAAAACCCCTTGAAAAACAGTGGCGTTACGCGTAGATATACGTTCTTTAACGATACGTTCAAGGGTTTCATTTAACTCATTGTCTTTCTCGTTGAACTTAGGAGTTTTTACCTGTAACAAGTTGATTTCTGTATTAAACTTTTTTTGAATAGTCACCAAAGGATCTAATGTGCTGACAGATTTGATAGAGCCCGATTTTAAGGTCATCAAAATTTTATGAATCTCACCAAATCTAGATTTTTTAGGCACCACAATGATAGGTGTGGAGGTATCTTTAATAAGACCTCCGGTAATTCGTCCGATAAAATAAGTTTTATCAGAATCATCATTTTTAGCTGACGAAATGATTAAATCGATATTGTAATTATCAATGATCAATTTTAAACTATCCAAAATATCATAACCTTTTAAAGAAGCTGTGTATATTTCAACGCCCTTCGTATCCACTTTATCTAAATATTCTTGAAGAATTTTGTTAGATTCAGCCAACATCAACTGGTCGATATTTAAAAAGGAACCTGTAACTCTGGTGCTCGAAAACACGTGAACCAAATATATGCTAGCATCAAAACATTTGGCAAAATCTATGGCATAGTTAAGGGTGTTTAAAGCACTTTTTCTATGTCCGATAGGAACAAGAATATTTTTCATAAAAGTTATTAAGAGGAATTAGTATCTGTAATATTCAGGCTTAAACGGACCTTCAACTTCAACACCAATATACTTGGCTTGAGCTTCACTTAATTCATCTAATTCTACCCCAATTTTCTCTAAGTGCAAACGCGCCACTTTCTCGTCTAAATGTTTTGGCAACATATAAACTTTATTTTCATATTGATCTCCATTTTTCCATAATTCAATTTGAGCAAGTGTCTGGTTTGTAAATGAATTACTCATCACAAAGCTGGGATGTCCGGTGGCACAACCCAAATTTACCAATCTTCCTTCCGCCAATAACAAAACATCCTTACCGTTAATGGTGTATTTATCTACCTGGGGTTTTATTTCAACTTTGGTAGCCCCGTAATTCTTATTCAACCAAGCCACGTCGATTTCATTATCAAAATGACCAATATTACATACAATGGCTTTGTCTTTTAGTCTTTCAAAATGTTTACCGACAATGATATCTTTATTACCGGTAGTGGTGATGACGATATCTGCTTTGTCGATTACATTGTCCATTTTCTTGACTTCAAAACCTTCCATAGCCGCTTGCAAGGCACATATTGGGTCGATTTCTGTCACAATTACCCTAGCGCCGGTTCCTTTAAATGAAGCGGCAGTTCCTTTTCCCACATCACCGTATCCCGCAACCACAACCACTTTTCCTGCGAGCATAATATCTGTGGCCCTTCTAATCGCATCTACAGCGCTTTCTCTACAGCCATATTTGTTGTCAAATTTCGATTTAGTCACAGAATCGTTTACATTGATCACAGGAAGAGGTAAGGTCCCATCTTTCATTCTATCATACAAACGGTGAACACCTGTTGTTGTTTCTTCTGATATACCTTTGATACCTTTTACCAATTCAGGATATCGATCTAAAACCATATTGGTCAAATCTCCTCCGTCATCCAAAATCATATTTAAAGGCTTTTGATCTTCCCCAAAAAATAAGGTTTGCTCAATACACCAGTCAAACTCTTCTTCATTCATTCCTTTCCAGGCATAAACCTGAATTCCTTTTGCCGCGATTGCCGCAGCGGCATGATCTTGTGTTGAAAAAATATTGCAAGAACTCCATGTTACTTCCGCTCCTAATTCAACCAGAGTTTCTATTAAGACAGCTGTTTGGATTGTCATGTGTAAACACCCGGCAATTCTCGCTCCTTTTAAGGGTTTTTCGTTTTTGTATTCCTCACGTAAACTCATTAATCCAGGCATCTCAGCCTCTGCCAGCTCAATTTCCTTTCTTCCCCAGTCTGCTAAGCTGATATCTTTTACTTTAAAATTTACATATGTTGATGTATCTGATGCCATAATCTTTATATTTGTTTTTTCCTTTGCAAAAATACAAAATACCTTTGATTAAATAAATGCCTTTATATCGTTCTATAAAACCAAACGAGTACACGGATGTATACGTGTGGAAAATTGAAGAAACACTTGGCGAACTGCTTTTGGATACCCCCTTAAAAGACAGCAGCAAAAATCGTATGCAAAATATGCGCAGTCAAGTTCACCAAATGGGTTTTTTAAGTGTTAGGCACTTGTTAAAAGTTGCTGGTTACAATGATTTTGATTTGTATTACAATGAGCATGGAAAACCATTTTTGCAAGATGGGAAATATATATCGATTACCCATAGCCATAATTTTTCAGGAATTGTTGTGAGTGACCATGAAGTGGGTATAGATATTGAGAAAAACCGACCAAAAATTGTGAACATCCAAGATAAATTTGTCAATACAGAAGTTGATTCACTTTCTGATGAAGATCTGGTAAAACAACTCACGGTGGTTTGGGGTGCCAAAGAAGCCATGTATAAAATGTATCCGTTTGGAGGAATGAGCTTTAAACAACATATTGCCATCGACCCTTTTTTGTTCGCAGAGAAAAGATCAAAAGGTAGGGTAGAATTTGGTGAATGGAAACGAAGATTTATGATTTACTTCGATTTTTTTGTTGAAGATTTTACCTTGGTATATGCAATACCCGAATGATGAAAGAGAGAATATACGCCCATCTATTAGAAGCAAAAAAGAAACAAGAAAAGTTATTAGCTCTTTTACTAGATCCTGATAAGGTTTCATTGGGTGAGATACCTCGTTTAATGAAACAAATACACTTAGCAGAAGTTGATTTGTTATTAGTTGGAGGTAGCACGGTAGAATTAGGATTTACCGAAAAATTAATAGAGAAGATCAAAGTTTTATCTCAGATTCCAATCATCCTGTTTCCGGGCGATTACACCCAAATTACAAATCATGCAGATGCAATTTTATTTCTGTCACTTTTGTCCGGGAGAAATCCTGAGTATTTAATAGAACAGCAGATGAAAGCTGTTCCAATGCTCGAGAAATGCGATTTTGAAATTATTCCAACAGGATATATATTGATTGATGGCGGTCATGAATCTGCCGTGCAAAGGGTGAGTAAGACCTTGCCAATTCCGCAGAATCAGATTGAGAAAATAGTGCATACAGCAAAAGCAGCCATGTACCTAGGAAACAAATTAATTTACTTGGAGGCAGGGAGTGGCGCGATTAATTCGGTCGACAAAAGAATTGTGAAGGAGGTAAGCACTCGAGTAGATATCCCTGTCATTGTAGGTGGCGGTATCAAGAATAAGTCGCAACTTCAGGAAGCCTACGAAAACGGAGCAGATGTAGTAGTAATTGGCACGGCATTTGAAAACGATCAAAATGTTTTACAAGAATTAAGTCATAAAAAAGATGAAAGTATCCATTGATATTTCTATGTATCCTTTACACAAGGATTTTGAGAAACCCATCATTGAATTTATCAAAAAACTGCGAAATTCAAATTTTATCGTTGAAGAAAACGGTCTGAGTACACAGATCTTTGGCGAATACCTCGAGGTAATGGATTTTATCAATAAACATATACATCAAGCACTGCTAGACGAAAAAAATTGTGTTTTTATTTTAAAAATAGTCACCGAAGACCGCAGTCATCATGATCCAACTTATTGATTCGCTTTTTGAACAATACGCCAGTTACGAAACGGCCGACATCATCCTAGAAATAGTGGCTGTTATTTTTGGATTTTTGTCTGTTTGGTTCTCGAAACAGAATAAAATATGGGTTTTCCCCACAGGGATGATCAGTACAGCCATTTTTGTTTATCTTTTATATAAATGGGATTTACTAGGAGATATGCTCATCAATGGCTATTATTTCATTATGAGCGTTTATGGTTGGTATATTTGGACAAGGAAAGTAGATGCGACTCATGTTACACCAATTTCCAGAACTTCACTCAAAGAAAAAAGGTGGTCTGTCCTAATTTTTGTTCTAACCTTAATTTTTGTTTTTTTCGTCTATAAAATCAATGATAAGTGGCATAGTTGGCCCGCTTATGTGGATACTTTTACAACAGCTATTTTCTTTGTAGGCATGTGGCTTATGGCGAAAAGAAAAATTGAGAATTGGATTTTCTGGATTATTGGAGATATTATCTCAGTACCACTATATCTCTATAAAGGTTTTGCATTTACCAGTTTTCAGTATTTTGTTTTTACCTTTATCGCCATACTTGGATATCTGGCATGGAAAAAAGACTTACACAAAAGCCCGCAAACATTGTAAAAGTGGTTCTATTTGGACCCGAATCTACCGGTAAAACTACCTTGTCAGAATTACTGGCAATTCATTATAACACGGTTTGGGCGCCTGAATTTGCCAGAGATTATTTGCAGAATAAGTGGAACAATGAAAGAAAGACCTGCGAAGCAGAAGATCTTATACCCATTGCAATTGGGCAGATGGAATTGGAAAATAAATTGGCGAAAAAGGCGGATAAAGTGCTGATTTGCGACACAGATCTTTTAGAAACGATGGTCTATTCTGAAGAGTATTATGGTGGATTTGTAAATCCTGATCTTGAAGAAGCAGCCTTAAAGAACAATTATGATCTTTACTTGTTAACGTATATTGATACCCCGTGGGAAGCCGATGATCTTCGCGACAGACCTGAACAGCGAGAAGAGATGTTCCAAGCTTTTGAAAAAGCACTTCAAAAATACAATAGGCCTTACGTCAAGCTTACCGGGGGTATTAAAAAAAGACTTAAAGAGGCAGTGAGTGCCATCGATGATATTTTAGATCGCCGAGAAAATCTAGACCAGTATTCGCAGCATATTCATTAAAAATGGATAGAGAAATCATTCTTAAAGAACTAAATTATTCAGCCGTTCGCTCTGGCGGACCGGGAGGCCAACATGTGAATAAAGTGTCGTCAAAAGTGGTATTAAATTTTGATCTGATGAATTCTTTCGGTCTAAGCGATGATGAAAAATCTGTACTTCAAAAGAACTTAAAAAGTAAACTTTCCAAAGAAGGTTTACTCATTCTTACGAGCAATGATAGTCGGAGCCAACATAAAAATAAAGAATTGGTCACTGTAAAACTTTTTAAACTGCTGCAAAAGGCTTTACTAAAGCCAAAATCCAGAAGAACTACGAAACGCACAAAAACATCAATTCTAAAGCGTTTAGAGACCAAAAAGAAGCATGCCCAGATCAAAAATTTGAGAAAAAAATTAGATTAAAAAAATAAATTTTTAAGTCGTTTTCTTTTGTACTTTTGCCCAGTAATTTTTTAGGGGTGCTGAAATATTTTCGGCTGAGATAATACCCAATGAACCTGAACAGGTAATGCTGTTAAGGGACTATTCTCTCTGCGCCAACAAGGCAACACCCTTTTAAATTTTAGGAATTTGTAAAATTTTAAAGGTAAATCATGAAAAAAATTATTGTTTGCTTCATCCTGTTTCAAACAACTGTTTGGGCACAAGACATGGCTGTATTAAAAGATACGGTACAGTTAGAAGAAGTTGTTGTAAAGGCTGTGCGGGTAGATGAAAAAGCTCCATTTGCACAATCTACCATCACGAAAAAAGAAATTGAAAAACGAAATTTAGGGCAAGACGTTCCTATTTTGATGAATTTTTTACCCTCTGTTGTAACCACTTCAGATGCCGGTGCAGGTGTAGGCTATACCGGAATTCGCGTGAGAGGTAGCGATGCAACCCGTGTAAACGTAACGATTAACGGAATACCTTATAACGATGCAGAATCACAAGGTACATTTTGGGTAAACATTTCAGACTTTGCTTCTTCGGTAGAAGATTTACAATTGCAACGTGGGGTAGGAACCTCTACCAATGGGTCAGGTGCTTTTGGCGCGAGCTTGAATCTCTTGACGGAATCGATATCAAATCGGGCGAATGCAGAGATCAATAGTAGTTTTGGTTCTTTTAACACCTTCAAGCATAATGTAAAGTTCAGCACCGGACTTATAGGAAACCATTTTGAATTGGCAGGTAGACTTTCAGTGATTACCTCAGATGGATACATAGACAGAGCAAGTTCAGACCTGAAATCGTATTTTCTTCAGGGCGCTTATAAAGATGAAAACACATTGATCAAAGCACTTACTTTTGGTGGTCATGAAATTACCTATCAGGCCTGGTATGGTATCGATGCAGAAACATTAAAAACAGATAGGAAGTTTAATTTTGCCGGTATTTATACTGATCAAAATGGAGAAACTCAATTCTATGATAATGAGGTAGATAATTATCAGCAAGATCATTTTCAATTACATTGGAGTGAAAAAGTAAATAATTATTGGTCTACAAATATTGGTTTAAACTATACTAAAGGAAAGGGATATTTTGAGCAGTATAAAGAAGATGAATCCTTGGAAGATTATGACATAGATCCCATTTCAATTGGAGGTGAATCCATTGAAACTACAGACCTCATTAGACGGAGGTGGCTGGACAATGATTTTTACGTGATCAATGCCACAGGAAACTATAATGATTCTAAGTTAGATCTTGTATTTGGTGGTTCTTATAGTCTTTACGATGGAGATCATTTTGGTGAAATTATCTGGGCGAGATTTGCAGGAGATTCTGAGATAAGAGATCGTTATTACCAAGGTAATGGTACAAAGAAAGATTTTAGTGTATTCGCAAAAGCCACTTATAAAATAAGACAGAATTGGGCTGTTTATGGTGATCTCCAAGAACGCTTCGTAAATTATAAAACAACAGGTCTGACTTCAGATAGAATAGCCTTGGTAGTAGATGAGAATTATGCTTTTTTTAATCCAAAATTTGGTACAACCTACGATATCAATAAAGAGCAAAATATATATTTTTCATACGCCAGAGCTAATCGGGAACCGAATAGAAATGATTTTGAAAACGGGGTAGAAAAACCTGAAAAACTAAATGACTTTGAACTTGGCTGGAGATTAAATAAGTCCAAAACCCAGATCAATGCAAATATTTATTACATGGCCTATGAGGATCAATTGGTTTTAACCGGCGAGTTGGACGATGTAGGTAATCCCATAAGAACAAATTCAGGAGAAAGTTATAGATTGGGTTTTGAGCTGGATGCCAGGTTGAAGTTTTTAGATCATTGGACACTTATTCCAAGTTTAACCTTGAGTAGTAATAAAAACATTGATTTTGTAACTACCATTGATGGAGAAATCGTTGATTTAGGAAAAACAAATATTGCTTTTTCACCAGATGTTGTAGGGTCAAATATGTTGTTGTATCAACCTAATGAACAGTGGTATTTTGGTCTTCTCTCTAAATATGTAGGAGAACAATACATGGGGAATATAGATAGCGAAGGTTCTAAATTAGATAGTTATTTCATTAATGATCTCAACGTTGGGTATACCCTAAATGATTTTTGGATCTTTAAGTCGGTTGATTTTAACCTATTGGTCAATAATATCTTTAATGTAAAATATGTTTCAAACGGATATTTTTATACTTATGATGATACTTGGAGTAATCCGGGTGAAACAATAACCATTGAAGGAGCAGGATATTATCCGCAGGCCGAGATTAATTTTTTAGCCGGCTTGAGTTTAAAATTTTAATAAGGAATAGAGGTTTAAACCTCTATTCCTTTCATCATTTTATTCCAATAAATATAAGGAAGAATATATTTTTTAAGAATCCAAAGGCGCCAATGCTCTTGAGATGAATCGGCTATAAACAGCTTCGACTTAATCATCGGATCGGGTTTAAACTCTTTGCTATAATCAAATTCTGCCAATACCATTTTTCCGTAACCCGTGACCAGAGGGCAAGATGAATATCCGTTGTATTCTTTTGCAGTTAGTTTTTTAGCATTGATCATTTCTAAAATATTAGCCACAACAACAGGAACTTGTTTTCTAATGGCTGCTCCTGTTTTAGCGGTTGGTAATTGTGCCGTATCACCAAGACCAAAAATGTTTGAAAATTGGGTGTGTTGCAAGGTTTTATCATTGACAGACAACCAACCCTCAGCAGTGGCTAATGGCGATTTGGCAATGAACTTGGGTGCAGCCTGAGGAGGTGCAAGATGCATCATGTCGAAATGAATTCCATATAAATTACCTTCGATTTCTGTTTTTACATTTTTGTAATTATGTTGAATTTCTTTATCCAAGGTCTTGGTATCATCGTCAGACATAATTACGCAACCACCTGCAGTTAAATCTTTGTCTATTTCGTACCAGGCAATTTTTTTATGAGGATCTACTTTCACCAATTTATGAAAAAACCGCACGTTGATGTCTTTTCTATCCACCACCTCCATTAAAGTTTTTGCAATAGGTTTTACTGCAAAAATTACTCCACCAGGAAGGGCAAATATAATATCAGTTTTGTCTCTAACACCACTCTTTTTAAAATGCTCGTCAGCCAAATACATAATTTTTTGAGGCGCTCCTCCACACTTAATTGGGGTAGTTGGCATGGTAAACAGGGCAGTACCACCTTTAAAATTCTGAAGAACCTCCCAAGTATGTTGAGGATCTGTGTAGTTGCTACAAACAATTCCTTTATCCATGGCTTCTGTCAACCCTGGAACTAATTCGGGTGCCATTCTTAAACCAGGACATACAACCAGAAAATCATAAGTGAATTCTTTACCTTCAGCAGTGATGACTTTATTCTGATCAGGAATAAATGTTTCGGCGTGTTCTTTAATCCATTTTACACCCTCAGGTATCAGGGAACTCATTTCTCTTTCCGTCTTTTCAAAATCATAGGTATTAGCACCTACTAGGGTCCAAGCAGGTTGGTAGTAATGTTTTTCAGAAGGCTCTATTAAACCTATATCGACAAGTTTATTTTTTCTTTTTAATTGTGCTGCTACCATAATCCCAGCGGTTCCTCCGCCGATGATTAATACCTGATAATGTGAAGACATAACCTTTATTTTTTGATTTTACAGGTGTTAATTCCGAAGAGAGAGAATAACGGGCATACACCGGTTACTGCTGTTACTACCATGATAAGGGCTACAACATACAATAAGTAATTCCACGGACTTGCTACTGCGCATGTATAGGCGAAATAAAGTGCCACAACGGCTAATACATAGCGAATGATTTTATCTGTATTACCAACATTTTTTGTCATTTGTATAAATTTTAGTTAAACATATGCATTTAAAACAGAGATAAGTTCATTGGCCTGCATTACTCCTGATTGTCTCCAAGCAGACTGTCCATCTTTAAATAGAATCATTGTCGGTACACCTCTAATACCAAATTTTTGTGCTACTGCAGGATTCTGATCGATATCAATTTTAACAATTTTGAGTTTTTCCTTATAATGATCTTTTACCTCCTTTAGTATAGGCGCCATCATTTTACATGGCCCACACCAATCCGCTTTAAAATCCACTAAAACGGGAGTTTTTTGACTGATGATATCATTAAAACTGGACATAGTTATACTTCTTTACTCATTCTTCCACTTGCACAACTTACAAACGATTTTGCTTTATGAAGGATTGTATTCGATTCGTCTTCTGCGGGATAGCCCATTTGTGACAGTTTTTCTTTTACACTTTTTATTACTTCTTGATTCTCAGTATTTATGGTTACTAATGATTTTTCTAAATCAACTTCTACATCTAACTGGTCGTTTAATCCTAAAAGACCTTTTTTGATGGAATTTGCGCAACCACCACATTTTAAATTAAGTATTTCAATTGATGTTTTCATGTATTTTTTCTTTAAATGTAACCTTCCAAACTCCTCGTAAATCTCCTGCTTGAAATCCTGTTGCGAGGTCGGTTGGATATATGTTTTTTATTATTGAGTCTGTTTCTTTATTCATTGTTATACCTACAACTCCATGACAAGTTAAACATTTTTCTTGAGTTAATATGGGGGCATAATACTTTACAAAACTGTCATTGCCATCTAATATGGGTTTCAATTCTTTGTTGTTTTGCATATCATTAAAAAAACGATTAATAATGTCTAAATCTTCAGATGAAGCCATATTGACAGAATTTCTGTTTTTATGTGAAATTCTCTGTACATCCGCATGGTAAATATCCGCGATTCTATCTGTGATGTCGATGGCATTTTCATTGCAAAAGGTCAAGGCGTGTTCTATACCACCTTCAGATAGTTTTTGAGTAAGTTGGGTGGTTAACTCTTTTCCTGCTGATTTAGTAATTTCTGCGCCTAATTCTTGGTAGGCTATTGTTTCTTGTTTTGACAGTTTTTTTTGACAACTGGTTAACAGGATCAGGAATGATAAAAATATGATTCCATTTTTCATTATTGTTATTTTTCTAAGGGTAAGTTAGCTCTCTGCCAAGAAATTATTCCGCCATTTAGGTCATAAACTTGAGAGAACCCACTTTCGGCAAGGATTTTAGCAGCTTTATTGCTTCTTGATCCTATTTTGCAATACACATAGACTTTCTCATTTTTATTGAGTTTTTCTATTCGCGCCTTAAAATCAGAATCATTTACATTGATATTAATTGCATTTTGAATATGGCCACTTTCATATTCACCGGGAGTTCTTACATCAATGATCACTTCATTTTCTGTAGCTAGTCTAAAATCATCCACATTAACTTTTTGGATTTTTCCGTTGGAACTTTCACTGTTTTGTCCACAGCTGATCAAAACAAAAAATACAAATGTGAAAAAAGGAATAACTTTTAGTAATTTCATGATAGAGGTTTTTAACTAAATAAAATTAATAAAAAAGGAGGTATCTACCTCCTTTTTTTGACATCTAAAAATCAATTACCTATAACAGTGTTGTTGGACAAACATATTCGGAAATAGGAGCATCGGTTTCTTTTATTTCTTTGAAACCACCCCTTACATCAAATACATTTTCAACACCATTTGCTTTAAATATTGACGCTGCGATTAATGATCTATAACCAGAAGCACAATGCAGTACATAAGTTTTGTTTGGATTTATTTCCGCAAAATTTTGATGAATAAAATCAAGAGGGAAATTATCAACTCCAATAACATGTTCAGACAAATACTCTGATTCTTTTCGAACATCCAATGGATTTTCTATTGACCCATCCGCCAATTGTTTTGCGAAAGCAATAGGAGATAATGAACCTATCTTATCTACTTCGAAACCGTGATCTGTCCAATTTATTATTCCGCCAAACAAATAGCCCAAAGTATTATCGTATCCTACTCTTGAAAAACGAGTAACGATTTCATTTACTCTATTTTCATCATCAGCGATAAAGATAATTTTTTGGTTGATGTTTTTGATTAAAGCTCCAACCCAAGGAGCAAAACTTCCGTCTAATCCAATGAACCATGCACCAGGAACAGTTCCTGTTTCGGTGTAAGCTTCTTTCGTTCTCGTATCTATAACCAGAACATCCTTTTGCTCGCTCATTTCTTTGAACGTGGGAGGATCTAAAGGTGTAGTTCCTTTGTGTAAAACTTCATCAATACTGGTATTGATAGACTTGTTCATACGCACGTTATTTGGAAAATATTGTGGCGGTGGTTTTAGACCTGTTGTAACTTCTTTGATGAATTCTTCTTTGGTCATATCCGCTCTAAGCGCATAATTTGTCTTCTTTTGGTTACCTAAAGTATCAAAAGTTTCTGAACTCATATTTTTCCCACAAGCTGAACCTGCACCGTGATTCGGATAAACAATAATATCATCCGGTAAAGTCATAATTTTATTTCGAAGGGAATCGAATAAATGACCTGCAAGATCTCTTTCGGTCATATCAGATTTTACGGCTAAGTCTGGTCTTCCAACATCTCCAATAAATAGACAATCACCTGTAAATACATAAGGCATCTTTCCATTTTTGTCTACCAAAACATAAGAGGAAGATTCCATGGTATGACCAGGCGTATGCAGTAACCTTAGCTTAACATCTCCAATTTTAAACTCTTCGCCGTCTTTTCCATTGTAGATTTCATATTCTGCTTTTGCATTTGGTCCAAATACAATGGTTGCACCTGTTTTTTGTGCTAAATCGTATTGTCCTGATACAAAATCTGCATGGAAATGTGTTAAAAATATATATTTTATTTCTGCCTTATCTGTTTCTGCCATTCTCAAATAAGGATCGGTTTCTCGAAGGGGATCGATAATAGCGGCTTCTCCATTTGACTCGATGTAATAAGCCATCTCAGCCAAGCATCCTGTAAATAATTGTTCTACTTTCATATTTTTGTGATTTTTGTTCATTAACTCAATTCTTTCAAAATTAACGAATTAGGGTTAATGCTTTTGTAACAGTTGTTACCGAGTCTATCGATTTATTTGCTTGATAAACTCCTGATATGAATATTGAAGTGGTTTGCTCAATGTGTTTTTCGAATAACTATCTAAAGCTTCTTGCACATTCATAAAACAATGGTCATATCTAATTTTTTTCATTAAACCAGATTTTGCCAAGGTATCTCTAACCGGTCCTTTGATACCGGTTAAAGCAATTATAATTCCTTTTCTGCTAAAATAGTCGTGTATTTCTTCAAGGGCATAAATGGCACTTCCATCCAGATCGTTGATACTTTCAAAAACAAGTACAATCAATTTGAGTTTATCGCCTTTTTCTTCAGCGAAAGCCTGGACCTTATCTTTGAAAAATGTAGTATTGACAAAATACAATTGAGCATCTAAGCGAACAATGAGGATATCATCATTTACTTCGAGTCCGTTAAATCGATCTATATTTCTGTAAAAATTTGTATTTGGCACACGCCCCAAAACAGCGATATGAGGTTTGGTTGATTTAAAAATTAACATCCCTAATGAAATGACAATACCTGCCAAGATACCTTCTTTTATACCAAAGAAAATAGTGGTTAGAAGTGTTATGGTAAGCAAAATGAGATCTCGCCTACTAAAAACCAATAATTTATTTGGCAGTTTGAAATCTAGCAAACCGTAGGCTGCTACAATAATGATTGAGGCTAAAACGGCGATGGGTAAATAATAAAAAATAGGGGTAAGAAAGAGTAGGGTTAGACCAATTAAGATAGAAGCAAATAATCCAGCCAAGGGAGTCTTAGCCCCAGCTTCATCATTCACAGCTGTTCTCGCCATTCCTGCTGTTGCCGGATAAGATTGAAAGAATGAGCCTATCATATTGGCAAAACCCAATGCTGCGAGTTCCTGATTGGGTTTTACTTTGTAGTTGTTATGCCTGGTCTCCATCGTTTTTGCAACAGAGATGGCTTCCATAAAGCCAATAAGAGCAAGTGTTAGCCCTAGAGAACCTAACTCAGTAAAATTGGTTTGGTTGATTTGTGGAATTTTAAAACCTGGCAAACCTTGCGGTATATTTCCTATAACTTGTACACCTAAATTATTGAGTTGAAACGCAAAAGTTATAAGGGTTCCCAAGACAACTACTATCAAAGCACCAGGTAATTTTGGAGTATATTTTTTTGTTAGGATTAAAATGAGCATTGAAAAAATGCCTACGAAAGCTGTTATCCAATGGATATCTGTAACAGCGTGAATAAAATCGAAGAATAAATCTTGTACATGATTGTTTCTTTTCATGTCTAATCCCAATAAATTTCCGATTTGATTTGATGCAATGATGACCGCAGAGCCACTTGTAAAACCGCTTATGACGGGTCTAGATAGAAAATTGACAACAAATCCCATTCTGAATAATCCGAATAAGAGTTGAAAAGCACCCACAAAAAAGGCTAGAGCAATTGCAAAAACCACAAAATGCTCCGAACCTATGACTGCCAGTGTACTCAAGCCTGCTCCCACAATTAAAGAATCCATGGCTGCAGGACCGATAGACATTTGTCTTGAAGTGCCAAAAAGTGTATACACGGCCGGGGGAATAAGGGCAGTATATAAGCCATATATGGGGGGCAAACCTGCAATCATGGCATAGGCTATACCTTGTGGAATAAGCATTACGCCCACAGTTAATCCGGCGAGTATATCATTTTTAAACCACGATTTTTGATAGGATTTTCCCCAATCTAGAAAAGGCAATACAGAACTAAGCTTCATTGTAATGGAATTCCGAAGCAAAAGTAATACATTCTGTAAAGAATTTTAAATCAATAAGTTTTACATTCATGAAAAATTCTCATCGTACAATTCTCACAAATTATCTCATCCAGGTTTTTGTAAATCTCCGCAATTGCGGTTTTCTTATCTTTAAAGAAATTCTTCTGGCCAATATGGTCCAAAAAACCACCTTTTGTTAAAACATCCTGACTTACAATTTTTAGTCCGCTAAAGTATATATTTCCTCCTCTTGCTCTCCATTTATTCACTTCATGCTCTAACCATGTGGCACCCGCTAAATCAACAAAATTGATTCCCTTTGCTATTACTAGCACATTTTTTACTTCGTTTTTTTGATAGAGGTTATTGAAATAATCTGAGATTACTTCTAAGGCACCAAAGTATATAGATCCATCTATACGAACAATTTTTAGTTGTGGACACTCCTTTGTTTCTGGATCTCGAATTGTATTTATAAAAAGATGATCCTTTGTTAACCCCATCACTGCTATATTCGGTTTTGCCGTGCGCTCTAAATAGAAAAATAATGATAATGCGATACCTCCTAAAAGTGCAGTTTCCAATTCAAAAAATAAGGTGCCGAAAAGCGTAGTGGCTAAAACAAAAATTTCACGTTGACTAGTTTTGAAAACCTGTTTAATGTGTTCAAAATCAATTAAATTATAGCCTACTAAGAGAATAATTCCGCCCATGACCGGTGTAGCTAAATAGGCTGCGAATCCTGAGAATAAAAGAAGAACAATAACTAAAAAAAAACTGGCAAAAATAGCAGCCATTGGTGTTTTAGCACCAGCCTGATAATTTACCCCCGAGCGTGTAAATGAACCTGAACCGGCATAACTAGAAAAGAAACTCCCTATGATATTCGATAATCCTTGCCCTAGAAATTCTTGATTACTATCTATCCTTTGATGTGATTTTAACGTGATAGATCTCGCAATGGCGACGGCTTCAATCAGACCCAACAGTGCAAGTGTTAAAGCACCCGAACTAAGTGTTTTTACTTTTTCTAAAGATAGCTCTGGTATTTTAAATTGAGGAAGTTTACCTGTAATCTCACCAATAGTTTCAATTCCTTTCGATTCGCCTCCAAGAAAATAAGCCAAAACACTTCCTAATATCATGGCAATGAGCATTGAATAGCGAGAAATAACTTTTATTTTTTTGATGATCAATGCAAAAGCTAAAGTGCTCATGGCAACCAAAAAAACATACCAATTTGTTTCTCTGATATGCGTGGCTATATAAGATAGAATTTCATAGAATGACGAACCTTGGGGCACAGGTAAACCGAAAATATGTTTGAGTTGCTTGAATGCAATCAAGATTCCGGCACCTGCTGTAAACCCTAATATAACAGAATGGGAAACAAAGTTGACTAACTTTCCCATATTTGCCAGACCCATTGACAATTGAAAAACCCCTGTCATAAAGGTCAGTACCAAGGTTAGTCCCACATAAGCTTCCAGTTCGGTTGTGGGGTCTGCAAATTTTGAAATGGTTGCAAAAACGACAATCGACATGGCTGTGGTTGGCCCAGATATAAGGTGATGGGAGGATCCAAAAAGAGCGGCAATTACTGGAACGATCATCGCAGTATAAAATCCGTATTGAGGAGGTAGGCCTGCAATGATTGCAAAAGCAACTGCTTGAGGGATGACAATTATGGTCCCAGTAATTCCTGCGATCAAATCATCTTTCCAATGTTTTTTGGCAATAGGTATCCAATTTAGAAAAGGAAAGATTTTAGTAAAGGTCATTTTAGCTAATCAGTTGGAACGTTTTAATCTTTATCTGATTCAATTTTATAGGTAGATTCATCTGGCCTAAAAGCACGTTTAAACCATAAAGGTCTGCGGAGACCGTCAGGGCCGGGTGCGGGGCGTGTCATGGCAAGCCATTCTTTATAAACTTCATGAGCCTTATCTGTATCTACAAAAATATCTCCGTAATTTTCGCCTGGTCCGGGTATCTCAATTCTCACCCTTTGGTGCCAGGTGTGCATTCCGCTGATGGGATCCGGATGAACGGCATGGGTTATGTTTTGGTGCACACCACCGTCTTTCCAAAAAATTCTTTTCGAATCTTTATCATCAGACAAGAAAGGTTTGATACCCGATAGGGTAGTCATTTTCCATTTCCCTGCCTGAACTTGTTCCATCTTTACAGTATTGACGGCCCATCGGTTTCCATCCTGGTCTTGTTCTCTTTTCCACCGACCAATATGATGAGAACAAGCAACAACTCCTGGTTTCATCGATTGTGTTACCCAAACCTTATCAATAAAATAGCCAATATCAGTGACCATTTTAACCAGATCTCCAGTTTTCAGTTTATATTTATTTGCATCTTCAGGATGCATCCAAATAGGGTTTCTATTCGACATCTCTACCAGCCATTTCGCATTGCCGGATCTTGAATGAATTAATGTCGGTAAACGGAAAGTAGGAACCAAAACATATTCATTTTTAGATTTGTCTAAGGCATCATTGTGGATATGGCTTTTGATATAGCTAGGTACAGAATATTCCGGCCATTTCCAATCTACCATGGTTTGTGAATAAAATTCATTTTTACGAGAGGGTGTTGGGAAACCAACTACTGCTTTCCCTTGAACCATTACTCCGATGGGTTTTCCGTTTTTACTTATTACCTGTGTTTTTGGGTCAACCTTGGAGTCTTTCAGCTGTTCTGATGTGAGTGGGGTTTCGTTCTTTTTATAAGATTGTCCTTTTTCAATTTCAAATGCACCGTATTTCGCCATGTATTCAAATTCCGTCAAGCCCTCTTTTTTTGCAACTTCAGGTAAGCCTTTTACTCTTTCAAAAATGTATTGGTAATACTCTTCAATGGTAATTTTTTCTCCTTTCCTGTATGGAGATTCGACATGCTTTCGAATTCCCATACTTCCATCGGGATCTATTCTCCAAGTGAGTTCGATCCAGAATTCATCTTCTTCCCAAACCTCTCCAGGATTAGCTTCATAGGTATATTGAACTTTTTTCCCATTTCTTCTCGCTGCTTCTCTCAAAACAGGTTGTCTAAATGCCACCCAAGTTCCACCATGCGTGGCATAACTGTTGATATCATGTCGTTCAGAAGCCAAGCCCATTGGTAACACAAAATCCGCGAAATAAGCGGTTTCATTCCACGTGGGTGTAAGTGCAGTATGTAAACCAAATAAATTTTCATCCATCAAAGTTTCCATCCAAGAAAATCCGTCAGGATAGGTCCAAATAGGATTAAAAACTCTAGTAAAGTAAACATCCATTTTTCCGCGCCCTTCTTTTAAAAAATGAGGTAATAAAAAGCTCATTTCGAAAAAGGCCAATGGATACTCTTTTGGAAAATGTAGTTCATTCCATTTTTTTTGAGGTTTAGCAGGATTTGGTACTTCCGGATGGAATTTATTCCAAGAGTTTGGAGAAGTTCCACCTTTAGTCCCTACAGATCCTGTTAACACTTGTAGAAAGTGTAATGAACGCGATACGGCCCAACCACCAAGATTTGAGGCGCCTGCACTTCGCCAGTTGTGAGAAGCAAACCTTTCTCCGGCTTCACCGATTTTTACTGCAACTTCTCTGATCATTTCTGCCTTGACACCAGATTCTTTTTCTGCAAATTCAGGTGTAAAATCTTTGTATGTCTCAATCATGGCTGCAATGTAATTCTCGAAAGTCACTTCCATTTCGGGATGTAGCGCCTCTAAATACTGTTGCCAGTTTGTCCAGTTTTCTAAATAATTTCTGTTGTAAAGACCTTTTTCTAAAATAATCAAAGCCATGGCCAACAAAACGGCAGCCTCAGTTCCGGGATAAGAAGGCATCCAATAATCACTCATGGAAGCTGTATTGGATAACCTGGGATCCATGGTAGCCAATTTCGCCCCTTTCATTTTTCCTTCGATAATTCTCTGTGCATGCGGGTTAAAATAATGACCCGATTCTAAATGAGCTGAAATCAATAAAATAAATTTCGCTTCCGAGTGATCCGGCGAAGGTCTGTCGTATCCATACCACAGATTATATCCAAATCTAGCTCCGGATGAGCACACATTGGTATGTGAATTGTGCCCGTCAATTCCCCATGCGGGTAATACCCATTCCATAAATCCTTCATGTCCGGGTCTGCCCACATGATAGGCAATTTCGTTATGTCTATCTTCTTTTAGGGCTTTTCTAATTCTGGCAGCGATGGTGTCCAAAGCCTCATCCCAAGAAATTCTTTCCCATTGTCCGTCACCTCTTTTTCCTTTTCGTTTTAAGGGATACAAAATGCGATCTGGATCAGTAATTTGATTGATCGTCGCCGGACCTTTGGCACAATTCCTGCCTCTACTACCAGGGTGGTAAGGATTTCCTTCAAATTTTTTAACCTCTCCAGTTTCTTTGTCTATAAAGGCCGTTAATCCGCAGGCACTTTCACAATTAAAACAAGTTGTCGGAACAATTTGATAATTTCTCTTTTCTTTACGCGGCCATACTTCAGGGTTGTATTCTGTCCAGTTATCCCATTTTTCGGGAGGTGGAAAGTTGGCATACATTTGGGCCACTTCCTCATCTGAAAACGACATCATATCTTTTTCAGGTTCTTGATATCCCATTTTATGGAGATTTGGAATCAATCCAATTTTTTCTGCTATATTTTCTATGAAAGAAGGTTTTTTGTAGCCCATAACTAAGTTTTTTTACAATAATATTTATGCGAGAGGAATTCTTTGTGGGGCTTCAACCCAAATTTTTTCTGTGATATAAATTCCGATAAGAGATAAGACAGCTGCTAAAGCAGTGAACCAAATATTTCCGGTAAAAATCAGGATTAGAACAGGAATCACATTTCCAATGAGAACTGTACCTAGCCAGAATTTATTTTTATACGGTCCTTTTGTAATCATTTTAACGGTGGTTTTAGCAGCCGTTGTAGGGTGGGTAATTTTTATCTCAGTGAAAATCGTGAACAAATTCAATAGGGTAGAGAACAAAAGGGTTGAGGTAAGCAAATATTGCCAGTTGTATGTACCTGTAATAAGAGAGATCAAAACAAAAACTGCAGATCCTGCCATTAAACTATGAATAAGCATATGAAAAGGAAGTGCTGGTGATTGCCAAAAATCTCTTCCTTTTGCCTGGGCAAATAGGAATGCCGTGTAAATGGCCAATAGAACTCCAAAAAATGCTGTTACCCAAAGCAATGGTTTTTCTGGTATAGACCAGTCGAATATGGTTGCCACTGCCCAAAGAGTAACTAAGAGCCCGAAAATAGAGATGGTATAACCACCTTTTACCAACCAAGATTTCCATTGTGGTCTGAATAAAACATTTAAAAAACGATCCGGTCTGTCTAGGTCCATCACCAAAAATAATCCTGTAAGTCCAAGGAAGACCAATGAAATACCTGCAGACCATAATTTAGTTTCTTTGGTAAGGTCATGCCCCATTAAAACAGCGATAAAGGGGACTAAAAATGCACCAGCGGCAATAGCTTTGGTCATTACATATGCCGAAACTTCCCATCCCCAGAGAATGCCTTTGTCGGGTGTGTCATAAACGCGTCTTGCAGTTCCGTTTAATACATCTATATAATTTGGGTTTTCTGTATCTTTCTTTTGATAAGCGGCTTGTAACTCATTATCAATACTCAACTGTAACAGATTCACTTCATCGTTGGTATTGATCATTTTTTCCGCAGCTTTTGCATAATGTCCAACACCACGAGCTTGCGAATTCCATAATCCAGGACCAGATTTATCTGTGCTTTCAGGATTTAAACTTTGATAGTCTCCATCGATATAAAATAAATTGGGTTTTGTGCCTTTTTCAGGTTTGCGAACCATGACCTGTTCTCTGGCCAATAGTTGAGAAATTTCTGTGTTGAAATTTTCCATGTCTCCGGCAATAATTGCGTGTTCCGGACAAACTTCAACACAAGCCGGTGCTCTTCCTACCTCAACTCTATGCGCACAATAATTACATTTTGCAGCTGTATTGTTATCAGGATCTATGTAAAGTGCATCATACGGACAAGCCTGCATACACGATTTACATCCAATACAGCGATTATTGTCAAAATCAACAATGCCATCATCCCTCACAAAAAGGGCTTCTACAGGGCAAATTTCTACACAAGGAGCATCTGTACAATGGTTACATCGCATGACCGAAAAGATTCTTCGGGTATTCGGGAACTCTCCTTTTTCAACCTGTTTTACATAAGTTCTATTAACACCAACCGGAACGTTGTGTTCACTTTTACATGCCGTTGTACAAGCATGGCAACCGATACATTTTCGATTGTCGATGATGAAGCCAAATTTCATTCTAAGCTATTGTTTTATGGTTCATTGAGGAAAGTAAAAATAGGGTTAATTGATTGCCTTTTATCCACAAAGAGCTGTTTTACTCAAATTTATTAAATTCAGGAAGTTATTATGTAACAATAGTTACTGTAAATAAATGATGAAATACATTGTTCAATGGTTTGTTGGTCTGGACTTACAAAAGTTAAATAAATTTAAAATCAATCTAAATAGGGAAAAGCAAGTAACTGCTTAATCAGCTATGTTTTTTATATTTGTGAAAAACAAAAAGTGAAGATTAAAACATTGTTTTTTGGAGTAGCTCGCGATATTGTTGGGAAAGATGAACTTTTAATAGATGTTCAAGGAAATACGACCATTCAAGATTTTGAAGCAAGACTTCTCAACCAATATCCAGATTTTTCTGATATAAGGAATTTTGCTTTTGCAGTAAACGAGAGCTATGTAGATAGAAACTATTCTATTCAAAAAAATGATCTTATTGCGGTTTTACCGCCCGTTAGCGGAGGATAGATGAACGACAGAATTTCCATAAAGATTTCGGTTGAACCATTGAACATTCAAACATGTTTCGATTTTGTGCGCGATGATTCATGCGGAGGTATTGCCTTATTTGTGGGTACAGTAAGAAATCATACAGCAGAAAAGGACGTAAAGCAACTCGATTTTTCAACCTATGAACCAATGGCGGTCAAGGAAATGGAAATTATTGCAGATCATGCCATTCAAAGGTATCCAATAAAAAGAATAGCGATTCACCACGCCAAAGGTTTACTCAAAATTGGTGATCTACCCGTCATAATTGCAGTGTCCTCAGCACATAGAGAAGCAGCTTTTGAGGCCTGTCAGTTTGCTATAAATCGACTAAAACAAACCGTACCTATTTGGAAGAAAGAATTTTTTTCTGACGGAGAAGTATGGGTTAACGCGCATCCATAAATCTACTACCATGAAAATCATAATTTTGTTTTTATTGTTTCCAGCTTTTCTCTTTGCCCAATTAGAAGAAATAAGTTTTAATGGGAAGATCACAAAGGAAGTTTCTATGAACTATGTGATTGATTATCCTGAAAATTATAAAAAATCTAAACAGAATTGGCCATTGATCATTTTTTTACACGGTTCTGGAGAGCGTGGAACTGACGCCTCATTATTAAGTGTTCACGGACCCTTAAAATACCTCGCAGAAGGAAACTCTTTAGATGCTGTTGTTGTTGCTCCACAACTAAAGGAAGGGCAACTTTGGGAAGCTGATGAACTTTATGAATTGTTGAAAGAAATTGTGTTGAAGAACAAAATTGATATTTCGCGGGTCTATCTAACTGGCCTGAGCATAGGTGGGCTGGGCACATGGGATTTTGCCATTGCTTATCCGGAGCTTTTTGCTGCGGTTGCACCAATTTGTGCACCGATTGATTATGGCTTTCCCAGACAGGTTTATGTGTTAAAAGATAAGCCGGTCTGGGTTTTTCATGGGGCAAAAGATACAGTTGTGCCAGTTACAAGTTCAGAAAAAATGGTTGATGCGATAAAGGCTGCGGGAGGAAGTCCAAAATTCACAGTAGATCCTGAAGCTGATCATGATAGTTGGTCTAAACCCTATAGTGACCCTGAATTTTATGCTTGGTTGCTGGCCCAGGAACAAGATTTAAGTCGGAAATAAACTAAACGATTTCCATTTTTTTAAGTAGGAAAGATGCGTTCATATTCTGACAAATTCCCGACTTCATCTGATAATCAAAATGAAGCTCATCATCAATGATTTCTGCGTCAAAGTAGTAATTTTGAATATTTTCAGCAGATTCTGAAAGATTACAAAGGCTTAAATCGTGGGTAGCAATAAGTCCGGTAGAACCAGAGTTTGCTAATCTGCTCAGAAATTTTCGTGAACCCAGTGCTTTGTCTTGGCTATTTGTTCCTTTGAGAATTTCATCCAATATGATAAAATAGGTTTTGTTTTTTATCTCATCTACAATCAATTTAAGTCGTTTGAGCTCCGAAAAGAAATACGATTCTTCTTTAGAGAGTGAATCGTTTGTTCGCATGCTTGAAATCAATGCAATGGGGTGGTATTCAAATTTTTTTGCACACACGGGTAAACCGCAATTAGCCATGAGAATAGATAGACCAATTGTTCTTAAAAAAGTGCTTTTTCCGGCCATATTAGCTCCGGTAATGATAAAAAATTCTTCAGTGCTGATCTTAAAATCATTCTCCACTCTCTTTTGAAAATTGATAAGTGGATGTCCAATCTGAGTTGAATCGATGCAAAATCGATTAGAAATGAGTTTGGGAAATGTATATTGAGGGTGGTTAAAGGCAAAATTTCCCAGACTTATTTGTGCATCAAAAAAGGACAGTGTTTCAAACCATTTTTCAACTTCATTTTTGTTGTCGTTTAACCAAAGCTCAATTTTATAGACAAGAAGAATATCTCTTAAAAAAAGCGCATTACCTAAAATGCCAATGAAAAGGTTATTTCTTTGGTCGAATTTATCTAGCAGTCGTGAGAATTCTAATAATTTTTTAGATGCTTTTACATCTTGTTTAAGGAGTTCGGTTTGTTTTGTCTTTAATAAAATGGTCTCAAAAGATTCTTCCTCTATACTTTTTATTAGTTGCTCGTATTGGGCAATTGTACTGTATGCTTTACCCGCATGTCCGCCGAAACTCTGGATTTTCTTCACCCAAATCATAGTAATTCCCAAACCCAGAAAAAACCAGAGTGTGAGTAAAGAAAAAGGCAAAATAGAAAAATGCACAAGAGCAATGATCACCAGAGAAATGGCTGAAAAAGCAATTGGTAAAAAACGATATTTTTGATTTAAAAAAGCCCGGTGATTTTTTATCCAGTTTAAAACAGATTTTTCATCTGTTCCTGTTTCAGCTAGTTTTGCTGTGGCAATAAAATCTTGTCTCCATTCGGGTTTTTGACAAAGTTCTATTATAGATTCCTGTTTTTCTTTGATGTTAGAAATGTCATTAGATGACAATGCTTGGGCCAATCTATTTTTACCTGATTGTGTTGCAGTTCTATTCAGGTAGGCAAAAAAAGAATTTTTTCCGAAGAGATCTAAATCATAACTAAATGGATGATCAGGTGAAATAAATTCTTCTCCGGAATCGCAACGGCTAAAATTTCCTTGACCGATTTCGATTTCCCACTGATTTAAGCTGATTAATTCTATCGTTTTTTTGTACTGTTTTTGAAATTTGTTATACTCAAAAATCAAATAAATAAATAGGCCTATAAACAAGATGGCAAGGGAAAAACTAAGGATAGTTTGTTTGAAAAATAAATAGGTAAGACCTGCGCCAAACAAGAAAACGAGTAATCTCCCTATGCCAATCAAACGGATTTTTGTTTTAAGTTTCTGCTCTTTATCTTGAAAAAAAACGAGCTGTTTATGATAAAAATCTGAAGGATTTTGCATGCTAAAAATTTTCGATTCCTTTTTCTAAGCTAAAGATCATTAAGTTGGGATATTTCACTTTTAATTGACTTGTTGCTGCATAGCTATTTATTCCTTTTCTACATACGAAAACATATTTTTTAGAGGGGTTGAGATCAATTTTCTCTGAATTAAATTGTTTAAAAGGAATGGTTTCGTTTACATTGAACGGAAGTTCGAATTCAGGATCTTCAATCACAGAAATCACATGAAATTGCCCTTTTTTTTCTTTCATTTCTTGGCTCGTAATGAGCCAGTCTTTTAACTGTACTTCACAACGAGCATCTTCATACGTGTTTTGATCCCAAAGTTCTAAAATGGTATCTCGATTTACTTTAGCTTTACCCTTTATCTTAAGTTGTTGATTGTTAAGACTGTTGTAAACCAATAATAGGTTGACAAGCGGATCTCCTAAATTTGATATGACTTTTATAACTTCATTGGCCTGCATTAGACCAATTATTCCCACAATAGGATTTAAAGTTCCAACTTCAGCACAATTAGGAACCTGTGTTTTTGGAATTTCAGGAAAAAAATCTCTCAAATTGGTAGAATAACCATTTGGAGTTTTTAGGTTAAATGTGGCTACATAACCATCAAATTTATATAAAGAGCCATAAATCAAAGGTTTATTTAGAAGGATGGCCGCATCGTTCAGTAAATATTTTGTTGGCAAACTATCGGTACAATCCACAATTAAATCAAAGATTTCAAGTGTTTTAAGCGCATTTTCTTTGGTCAATGCCATTGTTTTAGGAAACACTTTTAAAAAAGGATTTATCATACGAAGATGTTGGGCCAGAACAAAGGCTTTTGGTTTGCCTATGTCTTCAGTTTTAAAAAATACCTGTCGATGTAAATTGGAAACCTCTACTTTATCAAAATCGATTAAATGCATTGTGCCAATTCCCGAAGCTGCCAAATAACTCGCTACCGGATTTCCCAATCCACCGCAACCGACAATTACAATTTTTGCTTGGGAGAGTTTTTTCTGGCCAGCTTCACCGAATTCTTTCAAACCAGTTTGCCTCTGATATAAGTTTTGCTCGTTGAGTTCCATTGTTTAAGTCAAAGATTTTTCGATTTCCTCTTTTACTTTTAGGTATTCATCGGGAGTATTTACATTAGTGATGAATTTTTCATCTATGTCGATAATTTCCACATCATTGTTAATCAATACTTTTCGTGGACAACTTACTCCTAAGGCCAAATATTGTAGAAGAATTGGATAAGCTTTAGGTTCCCATAGGGTAATTAAAGGCTCTGGAAAATCTTTATTTTTTCCTTTAAATGCTGTGGCAATTTTTTTCGGATTGCGCTTTTGGAGCAATAAGTCAAGTATGTTTTGATCGATAAAAGGTAAGTCTGTTGCAACTACCAACCAGGCCTTATTTGGATCTTTCTGAAAAGCAGAACAAATAGCTCCAAAAGGGCCTAAACCTGTAAATGTATCTTGAATACAATCAAAACCAGAAATGGATTGTCCGTTTCTTGTAGAAAAATACACAGGGAATTGTGCTGTTTGAAATAAATGATGCAAAAATTCTTGATGAGGTTTTCCGTGAAAATCAAGCTGAGCCTTATCTTTACCCATTCTTTCGCTTTTACCACCCACCAAAATAAGTCCATTTACTGAAGCTACTTCTTGTAAAATTAGGTTTTCGATATGGGCCGATATGGCATCGATTTGATCAATTTCGTATTGATGAATATTTTGTAAATAAGGATGTTCTTCCAAAAGAAAATCAAATACTTCAGTTGTATCAGACTTAATGATAAACTGAACATTTGTGAGCTGTGAAGACCTTTTTTTTATGGAAGCTTCTTTCTTAGCATCTATGATTAGAATCTGTTGTTCTGCCTGAAAATGATTTCCGTTTACGAATAAAAAGTCGTAACCAGAAAAAAGGATTTTATCGTTATAACGATTGGATGGTTGATTAGAATGAACTTGAAAATCGCCCGAGCTATGAAAAGTATAAGAATCTACATGAGGTGCGTTTACTAGTTCCTTGTGAGAAGCATCGATATAGGCCAGCTTATATTTTTCGCTTAATTTTTCACTGATCTTTGACGATAGTTGATAAATATTGTCACAGGTTGAACCCAATAAGGCCATTTCACATACGCCAAAATTTCCTGCTTTTCTTCTCGCTAGTGTAGCGTGTTTTCTATGGTTTTTCATTTTTCTTTTGCTTTTAAATGATAATCAGATTTTCCTCCTGTCTTATTGAGTAATTTGATTTCTTTGATCACCATTTTTTGTGAGAGAGCTTTACACATATCATAAACCGTAAGTGCAGAAACACTTGCACCGTGGAGGGCTTCCATTTCTATTCCGGTTTTCCCTTCTGTAAAAACCGAACAAAGGATTTCTATATGGTCTTCATCGGCAATTTCAATACTTATATCTACTCCATTAATTGGCAAAGGATGGCACATCGGAATAACATCCCAAGTTTTTTTTACCGCTTGAATACCAGCAATGATGGCTGTTTGAAAAACAGGTCCTTTTTTGGTTTTGAGCTCATCCATACGGAAATGAGAAATTATTTCTTTACCCAAAAACATGCGGGCAAAAGCTGTTGCATTTCTTTTGGAAATAGATTTCTCGCTTACATTCACCATTTTTGGTTGGTTTTTTTTATCGATATGTGAAAAAGAATCGGACATATGTAAAAGAATAACTACTCCTGATTGGAGTTTTTGTCGAATATGGTCAAATTTAAAGATATTATCGGTAATAATGAATAGGGAAGATTTCTCCTTTATTAAAATGATCTCGTTCAGCAGGTAATTCTAAAAAAGCATTACATTCAGTGAGGTTTGCCAAATCTCCGGAGCCTTTTCCTGCCAAAGGTTGTGCAAACACTTTTCCATTGATCGTCTCTGTGGCGACTTGCAAAAAATAAGTGAGCTTGGGTTTAAAAGAATAATCTTCTTTTAAAATAGCCGTTTCTGATTTTAAATTAATTTCACATGATCGAAAAAACCATGGCTGAAAATATTTTACACAGCACATGAAGGTAGAAACCGGATTCCCAGGAAAAGCAAAGAATGTTTTGTTTCCTTTTTTACCAAACCAAAAAGGTTTACCGGGTCTTTGGTTTACCCTATGAAAATATTTTACAACCCCTAATTCTTCCAACACCTCAGGAAGAAAGTCAAATTTTCCTTTACTAACAGCTCCACTAAAAATACAAACATCAAATTGTTGAATAATTTTTGCGAGAGACTCTTTCAACAATTTCTTATTGTCGTTTACATGAAAATTTTGCGCTTCAATACCCCAATTTTTTAATTGAGCAGAAAGTGCGTGTACGTTACTTCTTCTTATTTGAAAAGGTTTTGGTGTTTGATGGATTTCCACGAGCTCATCTCCCGTAGAAATGATGGCGACTTTAGGGGTTTTTGACACTTCAACCTGCGCTTTTCCAACTGTGGCAAGAACACTGATTTCAGCAGGTGAAATTTTAGTATTTTTAGGAATGAGTAAATCTTTTTCTTTTTTATCTAAACCCTGAAAATGAACGTTTTGATGAAATTTTACCTCCTCATTTTCTATGATTGCCTCACCGTTTTCGACTCTTATTAGTTCATATGGAATTACAGTATCTGTGTTCTCCGGTAGAACTGCTCCTGTCATTACTTCCAAGCAATTTTTAGGATTTTCTAGTGTTAATTGTTCAGTTCCTGCCGCTTGAATACCTTCAATTTCAAATGTTCTATTACCTTGGTTGTATTGAGAGAATTGAATAGCAATACCGTCCATGCTAACGCGATTAAAAGGAGGAAAATCTCTATCTGCAAAAATATTTTCCTTTACGACCTTCCCAAGAGAGTTAGGCAAGTCAACCTTTTCTGAACCAAAGTCTTCAGTTTGACTTAAAACAATTTCGAGTGCTTGTTCTACAGAAATGTTTTCACTTGAAAAATTACATGAAATTGACATAAATTTTGATTTTATCCGCCAATGGTGGACATGCTTTCCGAAACTTTTTTATCTTTTCTGTTTTTTTCAGCATCGAAACCATTTTTTGGTTTTTTAAGAATAGTGTCTTGAAACACCTTTTTTATCTCATCATCACTCGCACCAGCTCTGATAAAATCACGTATAGAAAAGACGCCATCATCAAACAGACAATTCTTAAATAAGCCTGTTGCTGTAAGTCGGATGCGGTTACAATCACTGCAAATGGTTCTGGTAAAGGCAGGGATGATGCCAAATGTTCCTAAAGCTTGATCAAGCTGATAATTTTTTGAAGTGGAATTTTTCTCCTCAGGCAATGCGTTAAAATGGGGAAAACTTCTTTCTATGGTCTGCAGAATTCTTGTAAAATTCCAGTTTTCTTGCACGGATCTTTGACCTGTACCGTTAAACGGCATTTCTTCGATGAATCTGACAGAAATTCGATTGTTTTTGGTGAGTTCTACAAAATCTGCAATTTCATCCGTGTTTACCCCGCTTTGCACAACTACATTAAGTTTAAGCCTTAATCTACTTTTTAACAATCGATCAAAAGTAGACATGGTTTCATCAAATAAATCTCTTCTGGTAATTTGCTTAAATTTTTCTTTTTGAAGTGTGTCTAAACTGAGGTTGATGGCGTGAATACCAAGTTCTTCGAGTTTCGGTATATGAGGTGAAATTAAGGCTCCGTTAGTTGTGATACTGATTTGTTTGAGGTTTTTGTTAAACGAAAGAGACTCTAAAAAATGAATAAAATCTTTTCTAACAAAAGGTTCTCCGCCGGTAAGTCTTACTTTATCAACACCGAGTTCACTCAATACTCTAATAACACGATACATTTCTTTATATGAGAGCAACTCTTTGCGGTCTACAATATCTATTCCTTGAGAAGGCATGCAATATTGACAACGTAAATTACAACGGTCGGTAACCGCCATTCTCAAATAATTAATATTTCTGCCAAAAGAATCTTTGAGCATATTTATTGTGTCATTTTCGCAAAATCAAAGATACGGCAATATTGCAAATAGAGTTAGAAGTTGATTAATGAGGTAACTTTTGTTTCACAGCATGATAAAAATAGGCTCCTAAAACGGCACCCAAGAGTACGACCAAAATAGCTAAAACACCCTTACCTAAAAGAATAAACATTGGTCCGGGGCAAGCACCTCCAAGCGCCCAACCTAATCCAAAAATAATTCCACCGAATAAATTTCGAGGTATTCCTTTTTTCTTTTCTTCTACCAATATGTTTTGATGGGAAATGGATTTTAATTTTTGTGTTTTAAATCCTCTAACAATAAAAAAACCAATTACAACGGCAGATCCTATTACGCCATACATATGAAATGATTGAAGTTTGAACATTTCATAAATTCTATACCAAGAAATAACTTCAGCTTTGCTTAAAACAATTCCAAATATTACACCGACTAAAACAAATTTTATATATTTCATGTATATCTATTTAGAAGATTAATGGAAGGATAAGCCAAGTCATGATTAAACCACCGATAAAAAAACCGGCAACAGCGATAAAAGATTCAGTTGCCATGCTGCTCAATCCAACAATCCCATGCCCTGATGTACAACCTCCGGCATAACGGGAACCAAAACCAACTAATAAACCCGCTACAAGTAAAATAATAAAACCTTTTACAGATAGTAAGGCATTTAATCCATAAATTTCTTCAGGTAAATAAGTCTGGCCGGCATTTTGAAAACCTATTTCAGATAGATTTTCAACAGTTTTTGGATTAAGTGCAATGTTTTCATCAGGTGTCATGTATTGATGCGCGATAAAACCACCTATGATTAAACCCAATACAAATGCCAAATTCCACAGATTTTTTTTCCAATCAAATTTGAAAAAATCGACAAATTTTCCGGCACCAGCCATAGAGCATAGCGTTTCTAAATTGGATGATACTCCAAATTTTTTGTCGAAAAAAAACATGAGATACATGCACACAGCAATCATGGGACCGGCAACATACCAAGGCCAGGGTTCGAGTAAGAAATTCATATTCAATAGCTTAAACTCATAAAATTAGAAGAAATTCTTGCTTTAACAGTAACATTTGTTACACTAAAAGTCTAAAATATCAATTTTGTTGCGATGTAATTTTATTTTTCCTTCGTTTTCAAGATGTTTCAAAAGTCTCGATACTACCACCCTTGATGTATGTAAATCTGAGGCAATATCCTGATGGGTAATATTTAACTCTGTATTTCGCATAATTTTTACCTTATCTGTGAGGTATTTAAAAATACGATCCTCCATTTTCATAAAAGCGAGGGTATCTATGGCTTCGAACATTTCATTAATTCGAATGTTATAACTATCGAAAATAAATGTTCTCCAAGTTTTATATTTCACCATCCATTCCTCCAGTTTATTCACTGGTATGAAAATAACTTCAGAATCTTTTTCTGCAATTCCTCTTACCTGACTTTTCATGGTTCCTAAGCAGCTTCCAAAAGAAACCGTGCAAGTATCACCTCTCTCTAAAAAGTAGAGCACAATTTCCTCGCCGTGCTTGTCTTCTCGGCTTATTTTTATCGCACCATTGATTAAAAGAGGAATTTTATCGAATTTATCATTGATATCGATTAATAATTCATTTTCTTTTATTTTTTTAAAAACACCGACTTCGGCTATATCATCTATAAGTTCTTTCTCAAAAGCGATATGGAAAAAATCACTTAGTTTTTCTTTTATTTCAGCTTTGTTCATTTTGTAAATTTAAGTATTCTGATGGATGTTTTCTTTTAAATATGCTAAAATGATTGAAGTTGCACCTCTGTGCTCATCAACATATTCCTTTGCTTTCTGCCCTTTTGATAAACGGAGCTTTTGATCATCTCTCAAATTGGCGAGAACTTGGTTAGTGGTTATATGATCCTTAATCACTTCACAAGCACCTATTGCGACAAGATCTTTGGCTTCTTCAAATTTATCAAAATTAGGACCTATTAGTATCGGAATCCCAAAAGCTGCTGGTTCTAAAACATTATGCAGGCCACTGGTTCCAAAACCACCGCCAACATAGGCTACATCAGCATAACTGTAGATTTTCGTCAGAATTCCTACAGTATCAACTATAAAAACGTTCGCCGTTTCAATGTTTTTTTGATCTGAAAATAACACTGTTTCTTTTTTGATAGCTTGTTTAAGCTCTGCAATTGTTTGAGGTGTTACATTGTGTGGAGCAATAATGAATTTCTCATTTTCTGAAGATTCTTTATTGATATAGGAGATCAGTAAAGCTTCTCCTTTGGACCAAGTGCTACCTGCGACCAAAGTATATTTATGTTGTTTGAATTTTTCGATAAAATCTAAGTGATTATCTTGTTCTGATATAGCAGAAACCCTATCAAATCTTGTGTCGCCACTAACAGTCACATTTTTAAATCCCATGGATTTTAAGAGATTTTCTGAAGGTATATTCTGAACAAAAAAATGAGAAAAAGTTTCTAAAGATTTTATCATCCAGGTGCCATAACTTTTAAAGAATATTTGATCTTCCCTAAATGTACCGCTTACCAAAAGCGTCTTTATTTTATTTCTCTTTAATTCATTTAAATAATTTGGCCAAAATTCATATTTAACAAAAATGGCCATTTCTGGATGAATAAGTCCAATAAATTTTTTTGCATTTGCAGAGGTATCTACAGGCAAATAACAGACAACATCTGCTAAGGGATAGTTTTTCCTCACTTCATATCCCGATGGAGAAAAAAATGTCAACACAATTTTATATTGTGGAAATGAATCTTTGACCTCTTCGATGATTGGTCTGCCTTGTTCAAATTCTCCCAAAGAAGCGCAATGAAACCAAATCACCCGATCACTTTTATTGATTTTCGCATTGATCAATTCAAAACTCCTTTTTCTTCCCTCAACAAAAAGTTTCATTTTTGGCGAAAAAAAACCTGAAAGGGGAAGCAATTTTTGGGCGAGCTCTGTAGTTATGTTGTAAATCAAATTCATTTCCTTGCGAAAATATAAATTTAGTCTATGAGGGCGCAAAATATTTGTATTTTTGTTCAGAATTGAACCCCGAATTAACAAGTTCTCTATGAAAAAACTACAAATGGTTGACTTGCAAAGTCAATATGAAAGAATACAACCGGAAATAGACAAAGCGGTTATTGATGTGATTCGTTCTGCGGCATTTATTAATGGTCCGCAGGTAAAACAATTTCAAACCTCTCTAGAAAAATATTTAGATGTAAAACATGTAATACCTTGTGCAAATGGAACCGATGCCCTTCAAATTGCCATGATGGGATTAGGATTAGAGCAAGGTGATGAGGTAATTACAGTCGATTTTACTTTTGCTGCAACCGTCGAAGTAATTGCGCTTTTAAAATTAACTCCGGTTCTAATTGATGTCGAAAAAGACACGTTCAACCTCGATATCGATGCCTTAAAAAAGGCCATCACACCAAAAACAAAGGCCATTGTTCCTGTTCATTTATTTGGTTTGTGTGCCAATATGGAAGCCATCATGGAAGTGGCCAAAGCGCACAATTTATATGTGATCGAAGATACAGCTCAGGGAATAGGTGCTGACTTTACTTTTAGCGATGGAACAAAGAAAAAAGTGGGAACTATTGGAGATGTGGGAACAACTTCATTTTTTCCATCGAAAAATTTAGGTTGTTACGGAGATGGCGGTGCTATTTTCACTAATAATGACGATTTGGCCCATGTTTTAAGAGGAATCGTAAACCACGGGATGTATCAAAGATATTACCACGATGTGGTTGGGGTAAATTCAAGATTAGATTCTCTACAGGCTGCTATTTTAGACATAAAACTTCCTCATCTCGAAACTTATAACAAAAAAAGAAGGGAAGCTGCTCGATATTATAACCAAGGGTTTAAAAACAATCCAAATATTCTTACTCCAACGACAAAGAAATGTGGGGATATTTGTGATACATGTGATTGCCATGTATTTCATCAATACACGTTGCAGATTACAAATGGCAAAAGAGATGCATTGCACCAACATTTAAATGAACTTCAGATTCCAAACGCCATTTATTATCCTGTTGCGCTTCATAAACAAAAAGCCTATGAAGACGAGCGCTATAAAGAATCAGATTTCACAGTAACAAATGAGTTGGTGAAAAATGTCATTTCTTTACCTATGCATACTGAACTAGAAAAAGAACAACAAGATTATATCATAAAAACCATTGTCGATTTTGTCGGAAATTAAAAAGAAAATATTGGTTACCGGCGGACTTGGGTTTATAGGTTCGCACACAGTTGTAGCTCTGCAAGAAAGAGGATTTGAGGTTATTATTATTGACGATTTATCAAATTCCCGTGTTGAAGTTCTAGATGGAATTTTTTCCATTTCAGGTATCAAACCTATTTTTTATCAAATTGACCTCAGAGATAAGCCAAAAGTAAAGCGAGTATTTGAGGAGCATAAAATTGATGGAGTAATTCATTTTGCTGCGTCAAAAGCTGTTGGAGAAAGTGTTGAAAAACCATTACTGTATTATGGAAATAACTTAATTTCTCTTTTGAATTTATTAGGAGTTATGGTTCAACATAAATCGGAAAATATCATTTTCAGTTCTTCTTGTACTGTTTATGGGCAGGCCGACAAATTACCAATCACTGAAAATGCTCCAACAAAACCAGCCGAATCTCCTTATGGTAACACAAAACAAATAGGAGAAGAAATTTTAAGAGATGTAGCCAAAGTAGACCCAATAAATGTAATTGCTTTGCGTTATTTCAATCCCATTGGAGCACATGAAACTGCGAAAATTGGAGAATTACCTTTGGGAGTTCCTCAGAATCTTATTCCGTTTGTCACCCAAACTGCGGCAGGGATCAGAAAAGAATTATCAGTTTTTGGGAATGATTACCCCACAACAGACGGCACGGCCGTAAGAGACTATATTCATGTGGTCGACCTAGCGGAAGCTCATGTGGCTGCATTAGAGCGATTGTTAAAAGGAAAGAATAAATCAAAATTTGAAACTTTTAATGTAGGAACTGGGAAAGGAAGTTCTGTTTTAGAAGTTATTCAGGCTTTTGAAAGAGTTTCCGGCAAAAAATTAAACTATAAAATTGTAGGGAGAAGGGAAGGTGATATTACTGCGGCTTATGCGGATACTTCCCTGGTCAATACGGAATTGGGTTGGACATCTAAACTATCATTGGAAGATGCCTTAGATTCTGCCTGGAAATGGCAACAAAAACAAGTTAAATGAAAAAGAAGAAAATACTAATTACCGGCGGAGCGGGTTTTATTGGCTCTCATGTAGTGCGGTTATTTGTCAATAAATATCCTGGTTATGAGATCTTTAATTTAGATGCTTTAACCTATGCCGGAAATTTAGAGAATATAAAAGACATTGAAAACAAGCCCAATTATCATTTTGTAAAGGGAAATATTAAGGATATTGAGTTTATTCAATCCCTTTTTAAGGAGAATCAATTCGACGCCGTGATTCATTTGGCAGCCGAGAGTCATGTAGATCGATCTATTACTCATCCCAATGAGTTTATTGAAACCAATGTTTTAGGTACTGCAAATTTACTCAATGCAGCCAGAGATTTGTGGAAAAATAACCTTGAAGATAAGTTGTTTTACCACGTTTCTACGGATGAAGTGTACGGATCTTTGGGGAAGGAAGGTTTGTTTACCGAAGAAACCCCTTATGATCCCCAATCACCGTATTCGGCATCAAAGGCAGCTTCAGATCATTTGGTCCGAGCCTATGGAAACACCTACAATTTACCATTTGTGATAAGCAATTGTTCAAATAATTATGGATCTTTTCAGTTTCCGGAAAAACTAATTCCCCTTTTTATCAATAATATTCAACAAGGAAAATCTTTACCTGTCTATGGCGATGGAAATTATACGAGAGATTGGTTATTTGTAGAAGACCATGCTCAAGCGATAGATGTTATTTTTCACAGTGAAAAGTTAGGAGAAACCTATAATATTGGAGGTTTTAACGAATGGACAAACCTAAATTTGATTCATTTGTTATGTAAATTGATGGATGAAAAGTTAAAAAAACCTCAGGGTACATCTGCACAACTGATTACATTTGTGAAAGATAGAGCAGGTCATGACAGACGTTATGCAATTGATGCAAATAAACTGAATCGGGAATTGGGCTGGAAACCCAGTGTAACTTTTGAAGAAGGTTTGTCTAAAACTTTAGATTGGTATTTGGCCAATAAAGAATGGCTTAAAAACGTTACTTCAGGCGACTATCAACTGTATTATGAAAAAATGTACGGTTAAAAAAAAGGGCTATCAAGTCCTTTTTTTATGCTTTCTTTTAGAAAACATTATGCTTTTGATTTTGTTTAGCCCACTCTTTTTCGTAAATTTAGGCAACACTAGCTACATACTTTTGTAGTATTTCTATTAGTATCATCAATAAAATTTTTCCCCCATGAAGAAAGTTGGTATTTGGATTGATCAAAAAGCGGCCAATGTAATTAGCATTGAAGAAAATCAAGAGAAAACACAAACCATTTATTCAGAAATTGAAAGTCGAGAAAGATTTCCCGGAGAAGGAAAGCAATTTGGTAGATTTGGAGATCAGTATTTGGTAAAAGAAAAAAAGCAAACCAATCAGTTTAATCAGCAACTTAAAAAATATTTGAGTACTGTAGTTGATGCTGTAAAAGACAGTGATGAAATTCTGGTGTTTGGCCCTGCACAAACAAAAAAAGAATTGGAGAAATTATTGCTTGAAAAACCCGATCTAACCTCTAAATTAAATGCGGTAATTTCAGCAGAACAAATGACAGATAATCAGAAAGTTGCATATGTACGTGATTATTTCAAAAAAATGAAATAAATAGACATTAGAAACTTGTCTTTCTTTTAAACTCGCTCAGAATGATTGCGGTAGCAGTGCTCACGTTGAGGCTTTCTGTGGCTTGATTTTGGCCAAATTGAGGAATTGTAATTTTATGTTGAATCAATTGTGATATTTGAGCAGAAATTCCGTTGGCTTCATTCCCCATAATTATGACGGCTTCTTTTTCTAAATTATTCTGATAGATATTTCCACCTTCTAAAAAAGTTCCGTAAATCGGTCTTTTTTCAGGTTTCAAATAAGTCTCCAAATCCTCGTAGATTATTGAAACCCGGGCAATAGAGCCCATACTCGCTTGCACAACTTTAGGGTTGTAACAATCTACTGTGTTTTTAGAACAAACCAATTTCCGAACATCAAACCAATCGCAAAGTCGGATAATAGTACCTAAATTTCCGGGGTCATTTATATCGTCTAAAACCAAAGTAATCCCATTTCGATCCAACTCGATTTTTTTAGGAAATTCAAAAATTCCTAAAACTTCGTTTGGCGATTTTAAATTACTGATTTTTTTTAGTTCCGATGGAGAAATAAGGATAGATTTTGGGTGTTGAATTTGATTAAAAAAATCTTCTAAAGCAAAAATCTGATGAATTTCAAAATCAGCATTCATGAGCTCTTTGACAGTTTTAATTCCTTCAGCTACAAAAAGATTATATTCGTTTCTGTACTTCTTTTGTTTCAGTTGATTTAATAATTTGAGCTGCTTATTGCTTACCATGTAAATAGTGTTATTTTTGATGTGAACTAAAAAATGAAATAATTGCCTCCATCGATTACAAAAATAGTATTCTTTACGCTATTTTTTGTTGTGATTACAGCATGTAATACAACAAAATATGTGACCGAAGAGGATTCTTTACTTCGAAAAAATACAATTGTTGTTGACGAGAAAAAGTATAACGAATCTGATTTATACGATTATCTTATCCAAAGGCCTAACAGTTATATATTTGGAGTGCCAGTTGCCTTAAGTATTTATAATCTTGGGAATCCTGATTTTGAAGAGAACTTGCAAGAATGGTCTTTAAATCACCAAAAAAAATACAACTTTTTCAAAAATGTTTTTTCCGAAAAGCAAACACTAGTTGTTTTTAATACAGAAAAGGGTTTTAACGACTGGTTTTTGAAAAAGGGTCGACCTCCGGAAATTTATAACAGTTTGAAAGCGGAAAGATCTGCCCGATCGCTAAAAAGCTATTTTTTTGCGCAGGGATACTTTGATGCTGATGTGTCATTTTTGGAAAACTATTCAAAAGAAAGAGAGGTAAGTATAAAATATGAAGTAACAAAGAACGAAAGATATAAAATAGACACATTATTAACTGAAATTGCTTCACCAATTCTCGATTCGATATATAAGTTGAATGATAAAGAATCCTTGGTAAAAAAGGGAAAGCCATTTATTTTTGACTCTTTTGAAGATGAAAAAGATAGATTAGACAAACTTTTTAAAAACTCCGGAATTTATCGCTTTAACGCCAGTACAATTGGTTACTATTCAGATTCGCTAAATGAACCAAAAAATAAGAAAGTAGTTCTCAAAATACCGGAAAGAATTGTATCAGAAGGAGATAGTATTTTTATTAAACCCTATAAAATTCAAAGATATAAAAAAGTAAATGTCTATATTGATTTTGATAAGACCACAGATAAAGGTCAAGCAAAAGACTCCGTTTTTTTTGCGAATATGGGTTATTTTTCTCCCAATAAATTGCAATACAAACCTCACCGATTAGACGATGCATTTTTCTTGTATCCCGATAGTATTTTTAGAACAGATGATATCAATATTACTTTGAGTCATTTGCGAAAGTTACAAAATTTTAAGCCCGCTATCGCTGTTAATATCACAGAAAATGAAGATGAATCATTAGAAGCAGATGTCTATCTTCAATCGCTAAAAAAATATGCACTTAAATTTGATTTAGATGCCACAACTTCAAATACAAAGCCATTTGGGATTTTGGGTAAGTTTTCATTTTTAGACAGAAATATTTTTCATGGTTTAGAACTTTTTGAACTGTCTTTTCAGGGTTCTTTTTTAAATGTTAGCTATGATCCTACCAATAGCTCGCGTTTTTTTAATGCATGGGAGTTTATCACCAAAGCCTCGCTTACTATACCGCGAATTTTCTTTCCATTTAATACAGAAAATATAATTTCAAAAGAAATGTCGCCCGTTACTGTTTTCGATCTTTCAGCAGGAACTCAAAAGAATATTGGATTAGATCGATTAACCGCTACCTCTGGATTAAATTATACATGGCGCGGAAATAAAAATTTAGGGCATAGATTCGATCTTTATAATTTTCAATTGATAAAAAATCAAAATATAGAAAACTATTTTACGGTTTACAATTCGGAATACGAAAAGGTTAATCTGGTTCACATAGATATTGTCGGAACTGAATTGGAAAATGATTATGACGAAATTAATATGTTTATAGATGAGATATTAGACCCACAAAATGGCTACAAAGAAACTAATCCAACTGAGTTTAATACGATATCTGATGTAGAGGAAAGGAAGATAATTTTGACTGAGAATGTAGTAGTCCCTACTATTTCCTATGCCATAAATTATAACACAAAGGAAGATTTGAGCGATTTGGATTTTTATTATTTATCGGCAAGAGTAGTTGCATCAGGAAATTTAAGTACTGCCCTTTCATCCAAAAGCAACGAATCTGGACAAAAGTTAATGTTTGGTTTACCCATTGCTCAATATTTTAAAACAGAATTTGAATTCAAGAGATATTGGAACACATTTGGAACAAATGTTTTTGTAGCGAGATCTCTTATTGGCATTGCTATACCATACGGAAATAATACTGCAGTGCCTTTTAGCAGAAGTTATAGTGCCGGTGGATCCAATGATAATAGAGCGTGGCAAATTTATGACCTAGGACCTGGAGGAGAATTAAATTTTCTGGAATTTAATGTTGGAACGTTTAAAATTGCGACTAACTTCGAATATAGATTTAAATTACTCGATAAAATTTATAGTGCCCTTTTTGTGGACGCAGGAAACATTTGGGACATTACCAATTCAAATCTTACGGGAGAGAAAGGTAAATTCACAGGATTTTCATCTTTAGAAAACATAGCAATTGGTTCAGGCGTGGGTCTGCGCTATGATTTTGGTTTTTTGATATTTAGATTCGATGTAGGTTTTAAAACCTATGAACCCTACCTTCCTGATAATAAACGCTGGTTTACAAATTATAATTTTGGAAATGCAGTGTATAATATAGGTATCAATTACCCATTTTAAATCTATTTTATTTACTATTTTTGTGCTTCGAAAAACTCTTAAACCAACGATATGTCTAGTAAAATAAAACCGGGAGTATTAACCGGAGATGCAGTTCAAGCAATGTTTGATCTCGCAAAAGAGAAAAAATTTGCCATGCCTGCTGCAAATGTCATCAGTTCTAGTACGATAAACGCAGTCTTAGAAACATCAAAAGAATTAAATGCACCTGCAATTATTCAATTTTCGAATGGTGGTGCCCAATTCAACGCAGGTAAAGGCTTGAGTAATGAAAATCAAGCGGCTGCAATTGCTGGAGCTATTGCCGGAGCAAAACATGTACATTTAATGGCAGACGCATACAAAGTTCCTGTAATTTTACATACAGATCATTGTGCAAAGAAGTTGTTGCCTTGGATTGATGGATTATTAGATGCCGGAGAAGTTTTTTTTAAAGAAACCGGAAAACCATTGTTTAGCTCTCATATGATTGATCTTTCTGAAGAGCCTTTGACAGAAAACATTGAATTATGTAAAAAATACCTAGAGCGAATGAGCAAAATGGGTATGACGCTTGAAATAGAATTAGGAATAACCGGAGGTGAAGAAGATGGTGTTGATAATTCTGATGTTGACGCTTCAAAATTATACACTCAACCAGAAGAAGTAGCTTATGCTTATGAAGAGCTGAGAAAGGTAAGTGATAAATTTACGATTGCCGCTGCGTTCGGAAATGTGCATGGTGTGTACAAACCCGGAAATGTAAAATTGACACCTAAAATATTAGATAATTCTCAAAAATATATTGAGAAAAATTATAATACAGGCAAAAACCCTGTGGATTTTGTTTTTCATGGAGGGTCTGGTTCTTCTGTTGAAGAGATTAGAGAAGCCATTGGATACGGTGTTGTAAAAATGAACATAGATACTGATTTACAATACGCTTACCTAGCCGGAGTACGCGATTATATTCAAGGAAAAAAAGATTACTTACAAAGCCAAATAGGAAATCCAGATGGAGAAGATTCTCCTAATAAAAAGTATTATGATCCGAGAACCTGGATTCGTGAAGGCGAAATAGCTTTTAAAGAAAGATTGACCCAGGCTTTTAAAGACCTAAACAATATCAATACATTGTAAAACCTATAAAAAACAGAGTGTTATGTTTAAATACTCTGTTTTTGTTTTTCTTCCCCCGCGCACATAAACTTAACAAATACAATTATGAGTAATTGGTTTCAAAGAAAGATGAAGGGTATTCAAACACCTACCGAAAAAAAGATGGATGTGCCCAAAGGTTTGTGGTACAAATCGCCTAGCGGGAAAGTAATCGATTCAGATGAATTAAAGGAGAATTTATATGTGAGTCCTGAAGATGGGTATCACGTAAGAATTGGTAGTGAACAGTATTTTGAGATTTTTTTTGACAACAATAAATTCAAAGAACTCGATGCTAAAATTACAGCTAAAGACCCGCTGAAGTTTGTTGATACAAAAAAATATACGGACCGTTTAAAAGAGGCTCAAGAAAAGACAAAGTTGAAAGATGCAGTCCGCACGGCAGTGGGAAAATCATTTGGAAAAGATCTTGTTGTTGCTGCGATGGATTTTGCTTTTATTGGAGGTTCTATGGGTAGTGTTGTTGGTGAGAAAATTGCGAGAGCAATCGATTACTCAATTAAACATAAAGTGCCGTTTTTAATGATTTCAAAATCGGGTGGAGCCAGAATGCAGGAAGCTTCTTATTCTCTGATGCAATTGGTCAAAACTTCAGTTAAATTGGCTCAGTTGGCAGAAACAAAAATCCCATATATTTCTTTATGTACAGATCCTACAACCGGAGGTACAACAGCTTCTTATGCGATGTTAGGTGATATTAATATCGCTGAACCGGATGCACTGATCGGTTTTGCAGGACCAAGAATTGTAAAAGATACGACGGGGAAGGATTTGCCAGAAGGGTTTCAGAAATCCGAATTTTTATTAGAGCACGGTTTTCTAGATAAGATTATTGAAAGGAAAGATCTAAAACGTATGGTTAATTTATATATTGACCTCATTCAAAATAAGCCAATCAGGAGCTAAAAAAAGAGGCTGATTTCAGCCTCTTTTTTATTTTTATTTTCTCAATTTGATTTCGTAGAGTTTTCCATTAGCCTCAATTGTGGCAAGATCATCACACTCACCATCTCCAAAATCGAGTAGTAGTTTTTTCCCTTTTCTCTGAATTTCAATAGTACCTTTATTAACAAATTTACAAGTGTATTCTTTTCTTAAAGGTTCATTGATCTTTCCTGATTGCGAACTGCCATCAGGATGTATAATACTCCAATTCCCAGTAATCAGAAAAGCATCATCGTCAAAAGTTCTCGTGGCATAACCTTCAATCCATTCTCTTTTATGGTTTCCTTTTGCCTCAACTGCATATCCATCTTCATTTGTAATTGTAAGATCTCTTATGATCATAGCTTCCGGATTTCCAAAATCGTTTAATCTTATTCTGTCAACATTTGTTAAACCCTCAATTTTATACCCATTGAAATAAAAATTTTCATAGGTGTGTTTTACGTTAATCGAGGCAGTTGTCAAATCATAGCTAAAAACCGAAATCACTTTTCCTTTTAATTGATCCCCTGAAAAGGATGAACAGCCATCACCAAAATCGAGTACAAGGGTTTTTAAATTTCCTTTCATTTCTGAAGTAATCATCACACATTCGGGATACATATAAGTTTTTGACATTTCGGCTTTTTTAGCCACAGATAAATCTTCAGAAACATATATTTCTTCCAATAAAGAAGAGACTCCTTCAGACACCATTTCTGCATCTATTTGAAATCTTGCCATCTGTTCGAAATCTGTTTGGGCCGAAGCTTCTATGTCTTCATCATCATTACAACTCAAAAGAAATGTTGCTCCTATCGTTAAGTACATACTGTATTTAACGAATTTGAATAGATTTTTTCGTTTCATTATAGTTTTTTTAGCAATTTTACTTTTTCTAAACCTTTCGTTTATCTGAGGAGACTCTATATTTAACGGGAATGCACTTTTAATATTGTTAATCAAAATAATAATTTTATCTTTGCCGCCTGATATCATTATATCAAAGTCAGTACATAAAAATGATTAAGTAAATTAATGTTAGCATGTATTTAACAGCAGAAAAAAAGAAAGAGATTTTCAAAAAGCACGGAAAATCCGAAAATGACACAGGGACTTCAGAAGCACAAATTGCTTTGTTCACTTACAGAATTAGCCATTTAACAGAACACTTAAAGAATAATCGTAAAGATTTTAACACTCAGCGTTCTTTGGTAAAATTAGTTGGTAAAAGAAGAGACCTTTTAGACTATTTAATGAAGGTAGATATTGAAAGATATCGTAATATCGTTAAAGAATTAGGTTTAAGAAAATAATTTTCAAGAGAGGCTTTGCGCCTCTCTTTTTGTCTGCACTCAGTAGTAATTCATTGGCAAACTTCGAACAACACAACTACTTAAGTTTAAAATGAATTAGTAATGCCTTTATAGGCAATTTAACAAAATGAGTTTATGATACCACAAACTTTTAAAGAAACCATTACTTTGGAAGATGGGAGAACCATTTCCATAGAAACTGGTAAATTAGCCAAACAAGCACATGGATCTGTTGTTGTAAGAATGGGAGACGCCATGTTATTATGTACAGTAGTTTCCTCTTACAATCCAACAACAGCTGATTTTTTCCCGTTAACAGTAGATTATCGCGAAAAATTTGCTGCAGCTGGCCGTTATCCCGGAGGATTTTTCAAAAGAGAAGCTAGACCAAGTGATGGTGAAGTGTTGACAATGAGAATTGTTGATAGAGTATTGCGCCCATTGTTTCCATCTGATTACAGGTTTGAAACACAGGTTATGATACAATTAATGTCGCATGATGAAGATGTGATGCCCGATGCTCTTGCAGGATTAGCAGCGTCTGCAGCAATCCAAGTTTCCGATATTCCTTTCGAATGTCCGATTTCTGAAGTAAGAGTTGCCAGAATTGACGGAGAGTTTATATTAAATCCAAGTCAACAACAACTAGAACTTTCTGATATTGATATGGTTATCGGTGCTTCAGAAGATTCAGTAATGATGGTTGAAGGCGAGTTGAAAGAAATATCTGAAGAAGAAATGGTTGAAGCCATTCGTTTCGGACATGAGGCAATCAAATTACAATGTCAGGCGCAAACCAAACTTGCAGAAGCCTTTGGTAAAAAGGAAAAAAGAACTTATGAAGCTGCAGAAACCAATGACGAATTAGCTGCTAAAATCAAAGATCTTGCCTATGATAAGATCTATGCAGTTGCCAAGGCAGGAAGTAGCAAGAGAGAGCGAACAGAAGCATTTGCTGAGATAAAAGAAGAAGTATTAGCTTCTTTTACCGAAGAGGAATTAGAGGAAATGGGAGGTTTGATCAAAAACTATTACCATAAAATAGAAAAGGAAGCTGTAAGAGAACTTACCCTTGCAGAAGGATTGCGTTTAGATGGAAGAAAAACAACCGAAATCAGACCAATTTGGTGCGAGGTTGACTATTTGCCATCTACACATGGCTCTTCAATCTTTACCAGAGGAGAAACACAAGCCTTGGCAACGGTAACCCTTGGTACTTCGAGAGAAGCCAATCAAATTGATATGCCAACTTTCCAAGGAGAAGAAAAATTCTATTTGCATTATAATTTCCCACCATTTTCTACCGGAGAAGCATATCCTTTAAGAGGAACTTCAAGAAGAGAAATCGGACACGGAAATTTGGCGCAGAGAGCATTGACAAATATGATTCCGGAAGATTGTCCATATACCATCAGAGTCGTATCAGAGGTTTTAGAATCTAACGGTTCTTCTTCTATGGCAACGGTTTGTGCCGGTACAATGGCGTTGATGGATGCAGGTATACAAATGAAAAGACCGGTTTCAGGAATTGCGATGGGCTTGATTTCTGATGGCGAACGTTTTGCTGTTTTATCTGATATTTTGGGTGATGAAGATCATTTAGGTGATATGGATTTTAAAGTAACCGGTACGGAAGACGGAATTACTGCTTGTCAGATGGATATCAAAATTAAGGGTATGCCTTATGAAATTTTGATCAAAGCTTTACACCAAGCACGCGAAGGTCGTTTACACATTTTAGAGAAATTAGTAGAAACAATTCCACAGCCTAATGCAGATGTCAAAGCGCATTCACCAAAAATTATCACTAGAACAATTCCTGGAAGCTTTATTGGTGCATTAATAGGACCTGGAGGAAAAGTAATTCAAGAATTACAAAAAGCTACTGGTACTACGATTGTGATTAATGAAGTAGACGAGCAAGGTGTGGTTGAAATTTTAGGAACAAAACAAGAGGGAATTGACGCCGTTTTAGCAAAAATCGATTCTTTAATGTTTAAACCTGAAGCAGGAAAAACCTACGAGGTAAAAGTAATTAAAATGCTGGACTTTGGTGCCGTGGTAGAGTATACCGATGCACCTGGTAATGAAGTTCTTCTTCACGTAAGTGAATTGGCTTGGGAAAGAACAGAAAATGTATCTGATGTTGTAAAACTTGGAGATGTTTTTGAAGTAAAGCATTTTGGAATTGATCCAAGAACCAGGAAAGAGAAAGTTTCGAGAAAAGCCCTGTTGCCAAAACCAGAAGGTTTTGTGGAAAAACCACCTAGAGATAACAACAGAGATCGAGATAGAAACAATAGAGGTGGTAACCGAGATAATAGAAATCGCGATAATCGCAGAGATCATAAAAGAGAAGGCGGAGATCAATAAGATTAAAGTTTTCTTAAAATGTTCAAAAGGTCTGATATTTGATATCAGGCCTTTTTGTATATAATTTAGACAAAATAATTTTTGACTTTTGCCGTTTTGTTAGGCCATAATACTCAAAAGAGGATAAAATTTTGGGTATTTTTTAATGTTTTGTAACATTTAGAGTAAAAATTACGTATATCTATATACACCACTAAAATTCAATCTAAAACTTAAATGTAATTCATGAGACAACTTAAAATTACCAAGCAGGTTACCAACAGAGAAACTGCATCTTTAGATAAATATCTTCAAGAAATAGGAAAAGTTGATTTAATTACTGCCGATGAGGAAGTAGAACTAGCACAAAAAATAAAAGCCGGCGACCAGTTCGCACTAGAGAAATTGACCAAAGCAAATTTGCGATTTGTTGTTTCTGTAGCAAAACAATACCAAAATCAGGGTTTAACTTTACCAGATTTAATTAACGAAGGAAATCTTGGGCTAATTAAAGCAGCTAAAAGATTCGACGAAACCAGAGGTTTTAAGTTTATCTCATACGCCGTTTGGTGGATAAGACAATCTATTCTTCAGGCCCTGGCAGAACAATCAAGAATTGTAAGGTTGCCTTTGAATAAAATTGGATCTATCAATAAGATCAATAAAACCTATGCGAGGTTAGAGCAAGAAAATGAAAGAGTTCCTTCTGCAGAAGAAATTGCAAAAGAATTAGACATGACTGTTTCTGATGTAAAAGAATCGATGAAGAATTCGGGAAGACACGTTTCTATGGATGCTCCATTGATCGAAGGTGAAGATTCAAATTTGTATGATGTTTTAGATTATGGAGAATCTCCAAATCCTGATGGATCTCTGTTACATGAATCATTACAAGTAGAAATTCTGCGCGCACTTGAAACGCTTACACCTCGTGAGGCAGATGTAGTAAAGTTATATTTTGGTTTAGGAGATCAACACCCAATGACGCTTGAAGAAATTGGTGAGACTTTTGATTTGACAAGAGAAAGAGTTAGACAGATTAAAGAAAAGGCGATTAGAAGGTTAAAACATACCTCTCGAAGTAAAATTTTACGAACTTATTTAGGTTAATCGTTTTAAATTTATAATTAAGAGCCCATGTTTTTCATGGGCTCTTTTGTTTTTGTACTTTTGGCAAAAATTTACATATGAGCACAATTATTGCACCTTCTTTGTTAGCGGCAGATTTTGGTAATTTGCAAAGAGATATAGAAATGGTAAACGAAAGTGAAGCAGATTGGTTTCATTTAGACATCATGGATGGTGTTTTTGTTCCGAATATTTCTTATGGTATGCCTATTATCCAGGCGATAAAAAAACATGCTAAGAAAACCTTGGACGTACATTTAATGATTGTGCAACCCGAAAGGTACATAGAAACTTTTGCCAAGTTGGGAGCTGATATTTTAACTGTTCACTATGAAGCCTGTCCACATTTACACAGTACAGTTCAATCTATTAAAGCAAGTGGGATAAAAGCAGGTGTTTCACTTAATCCGCATACGCCTATCAGTGTGTTAGAAGATATTATTCTGGATGTGGATTTAGTTTTAATTATGAGTGTAAATCCTGGATTTGGGGGTCAGAAATTTATTGAAAACACCTATAAAAAAGTGGGAGATCTAAGATCTTTGATCAATAAAACGGGTTCTAAAGCGCTCATTGAGGTAGATGGCGGTGTTAATGACCAAAACATTTCTGCGCTCAAAAAAGCAGGAGTTGATGCTTTTGTTGCAGGTAGTTTTGTGTTCAATCACAAAAATCCAACTGAGATTATTTCAAAATTAAAATCGATTTAAAAGTTTTTGATAACAGATCTGATCGCTACTAATTTCTTTAATAAATCTTCTAAATAATTCAATTTGAGCATGTTTGCTCCATCAGATTTTGCGATGGATGGATCGTGATGTGTTTCAATAAAAATTCCGTCAACACCAACAGCAATACCTGCTCTTGCGATAGTTTCGATCAATTCCGGTTTTCCGCCCGTAACACCGCTACTTTGATTTGGTTGCTGCAAAGAATGCGTTACATCTAGAACTGTAGGGGCGAATTCCTGCATAACAGGGATTCCCCTAAAATCCACGATCATATCCTGATATCCAAACATCGTTCCTCTATCGGTAATTAAGGCGAGTTCATTTCCGCTATCTTTCACTTTTTGAACAGCGTGCTTCATAGATTCCGGACTCATGAATTGTCCTTTTTTCAAGTTCACTACTTTACCAGTTTTTGCAGCTGCAACTACGAGATCGGTTTGGCGAACCAAAAAGGCTGGAATTTGTAAAACATCAACATATTCAGCTGCTTTTTCTGCATCCTTGACATCATGAATATCTGTAACCGTTGGAATACCGAAAGTTTTACCTACTTTTTCTAAAATTTTCAAAGCTTTTTCATCGCCAATACCTGAAAAGCTATCTATTCGGGATCGGTTCGCTTTCTTAAAACTGCCTTTAAAAACATATGGAATTTTCAAATCACCTGTAATCGCAACAATTTTTTCTGCAATACGCAAGGCCATTTCTTCCCCTTCAATAGCACAGGGTCCGGCTAAAAGAAAGAAATTGTCGCTGTCCGAATTTTTAATTTTTGGAATTTGATGGATTTGCATAATTACTAATGTTTAAGATAAAGATAGTTAGAAAATAGAAATATCCCATTGCAATCTAAACATGTGTTCTGAATTACCTTCAGGATTAAATTCGTTAAATTTTAAATAAGAATAATCGGCTGTAAGTTTATTTCTATGCCCTTTGAAGAACCAATTTACACCAAAGGTGTACTCATAATTATTGTCATTATCCACATCGATATTAGGATTATAAAAGGCTTGTCTAGCAAAGATTTCCATTGGTTTTGGAAATTTTGGAAAGAGGTAATGAAAGAAATAACCCACTTGAAAATAATTTCCAATAAGTGTAGTTTCCTTTAAATTGACCTTATCGTCTATATTTTTGTAATGGAATTCTTGATCAAAGCTTAAACCTCTGTATTTAAAAGCTGTCTCAAATAAGGCCTGATCAACTTTATACTGGCCGTCAGCTCCAGGTTCAAAGCCGTAAAGTTGTCCGCCGCCACTAGTTGAGAATCGAGTGAATCTGGAAGTATTTGTCACTCCTGCAATGGCTACGGAAGAAACGAATTTCTCATGGAATTCAAGGTCAGAACCAGAGAATCCCAGGTCTTCTCCGTTAGGATTCCATTGTGTGCGAACCATATACATCAACTTTTCGTCATCTCCAAGTCCTGCACCTCGTCCGCTACCGGCTAACACTTCTACCCAATAATTAAAATTTGCCGCTCCGCCTCCATCAAGATTACCATACAAAGAAATACCTTGTTGTCTATCAATTGTAAAAACTCTATTGATCAAAGACCTTTCTAGTCCTGTTTGTTGGCCTGAAGAAATGACCCTTTCACGAGAATACCTGGCTTTCCATTGACCCACACGAAGCTTTAGGTAAGATAATTTTTCAATTTCTGCTCTAAAATCGAGAAGATTACCCCCCCGAACATCTTGCTCAAGATAAAATTTATAATATGGTTTTATTACATACCCTCCCATTTTGATACGGGCTCTGCTGATTCCTAAAAAGATTTCTTCATCGCTAAAGTCATCTTCTGAACTAGGAAAATTACTATGTGGAAAAGAAGCTCTGAATTGACCCCGAAAATCTATTTGAAGCAAATATGTATCGTCTAACAGGTGAAATTCAAAACCTTTCCCTTTTGTCATGTAAAAATCTTTCTTTTCTTCTTGGCTAAAAAGAACAAAAGGAATAATAAGTATGAGGAATAATATAGGTAAATTTTTAAACATAATTAGTGAGTTAATTCTTGAAACAATGATTCTAAATTTTTTATTTTTCTTGAAAGATGTAGGATCTTTAGACCATTTTCATTAGCAAAGTCAAAAATCTTTCCGCGCATGTCATTTTCTGAATCAAACGTGAGAAGCCATTGGTTGTCAAAGATATTTTCAACCTGAATAATTCTTTCAATTTGCTCCAAAAATCTGTTTTCTATACGTGTGTTAAATTCAACTTCGATGATCTGTTTTTGATTTCCGAGTAAGTCATTCAATTTTTTATCAGCAACAATTTCACCTTTGCTGATAATGATAACTCTATCACACATAGCTTCTACTTCTTGCATAATGTGTGTAGAAAGTAATATTGTTTTTTTCTTACCAATTTTTTTAATGAGATCTCTTATCCCCACCAATTGATTTGGGTCTAACCCTGTTGTGGGTTCATCTAAAATCAAAACTTGCGGATCGTGTAAAATAGCAGCAGCCAATCCTACTCTTTGCCTGTATCCTTTAGAAAGTTGTCCAATTTTTTTAGATGATTCAGGTGTGATCCCTACAAGATCAATAACTTCATCAATCCTTGATTTTGGTATCTCATGGACATCTGCATGAAAAGCGAGATACTCTCTCACATACATATCCAAATACAAAGGATTATGCTCTGGCAAATAACCTACATTTCTTTTGGCATCTATAGGATGAGTTTGCACATTCAAATCATTGATAAAAACCTGACCTTCACTCGGAGCTATATAAGAAGTGATGATTTTCATGGTGGTAGATTTTCCGGCTCCATTCGGGCCTAAAAATCCTACAATCTCCCCAGACTTCACTGTAAAGCTTAATTGATTGATTGCTTTTTGCTTTCCGTATATTTTTGTAGTGTTGACTACCTTAATAGACATTCCATGAATTTGATTTTGCAAAGTAACAAAATCTTTTACTTTTAATAATAGTAATTCTTACTGCATGCGGTTTTGCATTAAAAGTGTCTCAAAGATGAAAATAGTATAACGAAAATAAATAAATACATCTAAATTGACAATAAAATGCAAAAAACAGTTGTAATTACAAAATATATTTTTAGCTTTGCGCTCTCATACCATAGATATGAAGTCACAGAACAACAACTTTACTCGTTTTTATTTTTACTTTTATTTTCAAAGATAAGAGCGAGACCTAGTATTGTTGTAAAAAATATAATGTAAATAATATAGAAGTCTCGAAGTTTTTTCGAGATTTTTTTTTGCAAAAGCTTAGCATGAAAGTAGCTATTCAAGGTATAAAAGGATCATTTCACGATATTGTTGCCAGAGAGTTTTTTGGCGAGTCTATCGATATTGTTGAGTGCATGACCTTTGGTGAGATACCCATTCTATTGCGCGATAAAAAAGTGGATAGTGCTGTAATGGCCATAGAAAATTCAATCGCCGGAGCGATTCTTCCAAATTATGCGCTCATCGATGAGTACAATTTATCTATTGAAGGAGAATTATACCTCACGATACATCATCATCTATTGGGTTTAAAAGGGCAAACAATTGAAGATATAACAGAAGTTTGGTCTCATCCCATGGCCATTTTGCAATGTAATAAGTTTTTCAGATCATTTCCTCACATTAAACTTATTGAGGAAAAAGATACTGCGGAGGTGGCACAAAGAATTCAAAAGCAGCAAATAAAGGGTGTTGCTGCCATCGCAAGTAAGTATGCCGCAGAATTATACGATCTGGAGATTTTAGAGGATGATATACAGACTATTAAGAAAAATGGCACACGCTTTTTTATTTTGAAGCGCTCCCTCGAAAGTCCGGATCACGAAAGTAAGTATGAAGGAGTAAAGAATAAGGCATCACTAAAATTTATTACCAAACATAAAACAGGCAGTTTAGCCGAGGTATTAGACATTTTTGCCAAACATGAAATCAGCTTGACAAAAATTCAATCGATGCCAATTATAGATAAGCAATGGACCTATGCTTTCTTTATTGATCTATTGATAGATGATTATAAGCTTTATGAAAACGCAATTCATTTGATCAGGAAAAAAGTAGTACACTTAAAGATATTAGGAGAATATCAACAAAACAGAAGGCATGAAGATTGAGGTAGCAAATAGGTTAAAGCATGTTGAAGAGTACTATTTTTCGAAAAAGCTTAGAGAAGTTCGAGAATTAATCTCTGAAGGGAAACCGATTATCAATTTAGGAATAGGTAGTCCGGATATGAGTCCGCCAAAAAATGTACTTGAAGCAATTTGTGAAGCGTCATATCAAGAAAACGCCCACGGTTATCAAAGTTATCAGGGTTTACCAGAGCTCCGAAAGGCTATGGCTTCTTTTTATTTAAAAAACTTTAACGTAGATGTAAATTTTAATGATGAAGTTTTGCCTTTGATGGGTTCTAAAGAAGGAATTTTACATATATCAATGGCTTTTTTAAATGAGGGCGATGCTGTATTAATCCCAAATCCTGGCTATCCAACCTATGCTTCTGTGACTAATTTAGTGCAAGCTTCACCAGTTTTTTACGACCTGAGAGAAGAAAACAATTGGGAACCTGATTTTGAAGCGATTGAAAAATTAGATCTATCTAAAGTTAAATTGATGTGGATAAATTATCCACATATGCCTACAGGAGCGGCAGGATCGGATGACTTATTTAAGAAATTGATCAGTTTTGCGAAAAAGCATCAAATTTTACTTGTGAATGATAATCCATATAGTTTTGTTTTAAATCAGAAACCGAAAAGTATATTGCAATTTGAAGGTGCCAAAGAAGTTGCCATAGAATTGAATTCACTAAGTAAAACTTTCAACATAGCTGGGTGGCGAGTGGGTATGGTTTTGGGAAATGCAGAAGTTTTAAAAAGTATTTTGCAAGTAAAAAGTAATATGGATTCCGGAATGTATTTCGGAATTCAAAAAGGCGCCATAGCGGCATTAAATTTGCCTGATTCTTGGAATATTGAAATGAACTCAGTTTATGAGAAAAGAAGACAATTGGTTTGGAATATCTGTGATAAGTTAGGTTGTCTTTATGATAGAAAAAGTACCGGAATGTTTGTTTGGGCAAAAGTACCAAAAGGCAAAAATGAAAATGAGATTTCTGATTACCTGTTGTATAAGCATGACGTATTCATTACTCCAGGGACGGTTTTTGGATCTAATGGAGAAGGGTATATCAGATTTTCATTATGTGTGAAAGAAGAAAAAATTGAAGAGGTTTTAAAAAGGATATCATGAAGAATGTAGCGGTAATCGGATTGGGATTAATGGGTGGTTCTTTGGCATTGGAGCTAAAAAAAAGTACATGGGCGACAATTTATGGCATTGATAAAAATCCCGAACACTTACAAAAAGCGGTCGATCTGGGGATCATTTTTGAAAAAGTAGATATAGAGAAAGTAAAAGAAGTAGATACCGTAATTTTAGCAGCTCCGGTAAATGTAATTCCCGAGTTAGCTTTACAAGTCTTGGATAGAATTGGTGATGACACGTTGGTTTTTGATGTAGGTTCAACCAAAACAATGGTATGTGATGCCGTTAGAAATCACCCAAAGCGCAAAAATTTTGTTGCACTCCATCCCATCGCTGGAACTGAATTTTCTGGTCCAGAAGCTGCCATTTACGATTTGTTTAAGGGTAAGGTCAACATTATATGTGAACAACAGTTATCAGAATCTAGAATCTTAGAAAAGGCAGTGAAGTTGTTTGAATTACTCAAAATGAGAAATGTTTTTATGGATTCCCCAGTGCAGCACGACAAGCATATTGCCTATGTCTCTCATTTATCCCATATCAGTTCTTTTATGCTTGGAAAAACTGTTTTGGAAATTGAAAATGACGAAAAAAATATTTTCGATATGGCTGGAAGTGGCTTTGCTTCTACAGTGAGGTTGGCAAAAAGTAACCCAAATACATGGACGCCAATTTTGTTACAGAATAAGGAATATGTGTTAAAATCATTGGAAGAATATATCAAGAATTTAAATCAATTTAAAGAAGTATTGACAAAAAATTCAGAAGAGGAAGTTTATCAAATAATGCAAAATACGAATAGAATTAAAGGTGTATTAGCCGGAATTAAAAATAATTAAAAGAATGGAACAAGTAAATTTTATGACATGGTTAGAGAATATGGGTTTAAGCCATCCATTGTTAATTGCAGGACCATGCAGTGCCGAAACAGAAGAGCAAGTAATGGAAGTGGCTCATGCGCTTAAAAAAACAGATGCAACTGTTTTTAGAGCTGGTATATGGAAACCCAGAACCAGACCTGGAAGTTTTGAAGGCCAGGGAGGAAAGGCACTTGCTTGGCTACAAAGGGTTAAAAAAGAAACAGGTTTATTGACTGCTGTTGAAGTGGGTAATGCACAACATGCAAAATTGGCATTAGAATTTGATATTGATATCATTTGGATTGGTGCCAGAACAACAGTTAATCCTTTTGCCGTTCAAGAAATTGCTGATGCATTGCAAGGAACAGAAAAGATTGTCTTGGTAAAAAATCCAATTAATCCTGATTTAGAATTGTGGATTGGTGCTATTGAGCGACTTCACAAATCAGGTATTAAAAACTTGGGAGCCATACACAGAGGTTTTTCTACCTTTAGAAAATCGAAGTATAGAAATATACCTAACTGGCAAATTCCAATTGATTTAAAAACGAAATATCCAACTTTACCAATTATTAATGATCCTTCACATATTTGTGGAGAAAGAGAAGGTATTTTTGATGTATCTCAGACAGCTTTAGACTTAAAATTTGACGGTTTAATGATAGAAACTCATTGTCATCCTGATGAGGCATGGAGCGACGCTAAACAACAAATTACTCCTGATCGTCTGATAGAAATTACGGAAGATTTGAGGGTGAGAAGGGATACTTTTGAAAAGGAAGAATACCTTGTAAAATTAGATGCATTGAGAAAAGAAATTAATGCCATTGATGCACAACTGATTGAAGTATTGTCAAACAGAATGAATATTGTAGAAAATATTGGATTGGTAAAAAAACAAGGAAACGTAGCCATTCTTCAAAATACGCGTTGGCAAGAAATATTGAACAAAGTGCTAGAAGATGGGCAATCGCATGGTTTAAATAGAGATTTTGTAGAAAGTGTTTTTAAAGCAATTCACCAAGAGTCTATTGACCATCAAAGAAAAATTATAGACGCATAGGTCTTAAAAGAATAAATTGGTAAATCCTGCTTATCTTTAGGCAGGATTTTTTTTATGACCAAACCTAAGCACATTCTAGTTTTCCGCTTTTCCGCAATGGGAGATGTGGCAATGACCATTCCGGTGATAAAATCACTGATCCAACAGCATAAAAATATTAAGATTACTGTGGTTTCGCGACCTTTTCTCAAGCCTCTTTTTTTAGATCTCGAAAATGTTGCTTTTATAGGTCTAGATGTTGACAATGAATACAAAGGTTTTTTTGGACTATGGAAGTTGGCAGCAGAATTGAAGAATTTGAAATTTGATGCTGTGGCAGATTTACATAATGTTCTTCGCACTAAAATATTGCGCACTTTTTTAAGTAGCTCTGTTAGATCAATTGAGGTCATTGATAAGGGAAGAAATGAGAAAAAAGCACTTACACGAACAGAAGACAAGATTTTTATCCCTCTTAAATCTACCCATGAAAGATATGCTGATGTCTTTAGAAAATTGGGTTTTGAGATTGATTTGAATCAAAATGCACTTTTGGCACCGAAAAAATTGCCTCAAAATTTTGAGTTTAAGTCTGCACAAACAAGAAAGATAGGAATTGCTCCTTTTGCCCAATATTCTTTTAAAATGTATCCTTTAGATTTAATGGATAAAGTGATTGAATTACTCTCAAAAGATCCTCAATTTGAAATTTATTTTTTTGGGGGAGGAAAAAAGGAAAAAGAGCAAATAAATATTTTGACTAAAAAATTTCCAGAAACTACCTCATGTGCAGGGAAATTCAATTTGGTAAACGAATTAAAGGTAATCTCAAATTTAGATACCATGATCGCCATGGATTCTGCCAATGCACATTTAGCCAGTATATTTGGCGTGAATACAATTACTTTGTGGGGAGCCACGCACCCTTTCGCTGGATTTTTTCCATTCCTTCAACCTCTATCAAACGGTTTAACGCCTGATTTGACTAAGTTCCCCAATTTACCTTGCTCCATTTACGGAAATAAAACTTGCCCGGGTTATGAAGATGCGATGCGAACAATTACACCAGAGTCTGTGGTTGAGCTGATAAAAAAAACGCTCCGATGACAATCGGAGCGTTTTTTTTTTTAAAGTTCGGGGATTCTTAGAACTTGTCCCGGATAAATTTTATCAGGATTTGAAAGAGGTGGATTATTTGCTTCGAATATAACATTGTATTTCATCGCATCACCGTAATACTTTTTTGCGATTTTACTCAGAGACTCACCACTTGCAACGGTATGCATTTTGGCTTCCGGCGCAGGAGCGGCAGTAACCATTTTGTCTTCAACTTTGGCAATTCCTTTGGTATTACCAACTGTAAGCATAACTTTTTCACGCGTAGCCTGATCGGCTGCCGTTCCATAAATTTTTGCAGTATCTCCATCAATTTCAACATCCAAATCCTTTACGTCAAATCCGTAAGATTGAATTGTATTCATTAAAGTTGATGCATTGACCTTATTTTCTGCAGATGTGTCAATGGCTTTGTCTCCAGAATCTTTTGAGAATGAAAAAAGTCCCATAATAATTTTTGTTTTAGTGATTATGATTAGTGAAGTTATAAATTTACGAAATATTGGTCAATTCTTATTTAACTGATGTTTGTTTATTCAAAAACTATTGATTGTTTTATCTTTATTGAAAAAATAAAGTGAAAATCCATATTCTAGACAAAACAAATTCTGTCCTCAATAATTTCATCGCTGAATTGAGAAATATTGAAATTCAGAAGGATGCCATGCGCTTTCGAAGAAATATTGAAAGAGTAGGTGAGATTTTGAGTTATGAAATGAGTAAGCATTTAAGCTATTCACGCGAAGAAGTTGAAACACCCTTAGGTATAAAAGAGGTTTTATTACCTCATGATGAATTGGTATTAGGTTCAATTTTGCGAGCGGGTTTGCCTTTACATTTAGGGGTATTAAATTATTTTGATCGCATTGAAAATGCATTTATTTCCGCATATCGTTCCCATAAATCAGATGGTGATTTTGACATTGTAGTTGAGTATTTAGCAGCGCCAAGCCTTGAAAATAAAATTTTAATTTTAGTTGATCCTATGCTAGCCACAGGGAAATCTTTAGAAAGTGTTTACGAAGCGCTAAAGTCACATGGAGTGCCAAAAGAAGTTCACCTTATTTCAGTAATAGGATCAAAATTCGGTGTAGATTATATCAAAGATAAATTTCCGGAAAACACTAATTTATGGATCGCAACGGTTGACGAAGACCTTAACAACAGAGGTTATATAGTGCCCGGCCTGGGCGATGCAGGTGATTTGGCTTTTGGAATAAAACTTTAATAAATGATAAAATTAGCTAAGGCTAATCCAAGAAAAACGAACATTACTACTTCTTTGAACCAATTATCCTGATTTATTTGAATATATGTGGCGAAAATAATGGAAAAAGGGAAAAAATAGAATAAGAACTCCGACCCATCCTTTATTGGCGCTACAATTCCAATGGCTAAGGCGAGAACAAGGTGTAAAACTAATAGCTTATAAGATGCTTTATATTTTTGCTTAGCATTACGTGATTTCATAAGTGTTGGGTATATGGCCCAAATAGAAAAAACAAGGATAACAGAGGTAGGTATAAGTAATGGAAACTCATTGTAATTGAAATAATTAAAGCTAAATTCGAAATTGAATAATTCTTGAAAAGTTCCCTGCTGATCTGCATACACCAGATATGTAAAATAGAGGAATATAGGTGTAATGAAACCTATTATTAACATAAAATAATAATTCCACTTTAATCGTTTGAATAAAAAGAGTGCAGCAGCCGACAGAAGAAGAAATAGAATACTCCAGTTGTAAAATATAAATGCAACACCAATCCAAAGTCCACTATCGAATATTTTACTCCCCGTATCTAAATTGGAATGCAGGCTATAAATCCTCCTGTAAGCAAAAAAAAGGAAAAAGTTGCTCAACATTAATTTCATATTCGTAATGCTCTCAGGGAAGATTGCAAATAATAATATGAATATGTAGAGTCCGTAGGTATTGTTTTTTGTTAATTTATTCTTAGTTGTAAGAAAATTATGAAAAAAAAGAAGAAGAAAAAATAAGCTCAAGTTAAAAGCAATCTGTACCGCAGAGTAAATCCTGTTTTCAAAATAAATATGAAATGCTATGGTAAAAGAAAAGATTAGGAGTCCCGTGAAAAGGAGCACCAAAAAATTAATTGGTTTAGATTGGTTAAAAAAATTGGCAATCATTTTCTTATTTTATATTTTTGCGGTTCAGAGCATAGCTATACATTGTTCTGTAAACCAAAAACGAAAGTAAAAAACTTTATAACATAAGCCCCGTTGGGGTAGGTAAAATTTTAAATTTTATGATACCAACTAATTTATTTCGACTGATCGGTGAGTTCTGCACAAATGTTTTATTCAAACCCTATGATTTGTTTAGATCGATAGAAGGTTGGTGGTCATCCAATGTGGTTAATTTTATTTTAATCAGTATTATTTCAATTTTATTTCTTTACTGGCTAGGTCAATTACAAAGATTTAAGAAGGCAGGAGTAGAATAATTAAATACCTAGATTTGGGAAGTAAAAATAAACTCAAACGGTTTAAGGAGAACGAAAGCTTTCCCAATGTTATTCAACCTACAAGAGAAGAGGTTTTAGAAAATTTTGAATATAAAGGGAATTGGAATACTCTCTTTAATAACGATAATCCCATCGTGCTTGAATTGGGATGTGGTAAAGGCGAATATTCTATCGCTCTAGCAAAAAAGTATCCAAATAAGAATTTTATAGGTATCGATATCAAAGGTGCCAGGTTTTGGCGGGGTGCCAAGACAGCTTTAGAAGAGAAAATAGAGAATGTTCTTTTTTTGAGAACTCAGATTGAATTGCTCGCTTCTATTTTTGAGGAAAATGAAGTGTCTGAAATCTGGATTACTTTTCCTGATCCCCAGATAAAATATCGAAGAACTAAACATCGATTGGTAAATCCGGATTTTTTAAGAATGTATCAAAAGGTCTTGAACAAACAAGGGCAAGTACATTTAAAAACTGACAGCGAATTTTTACATGGGTATTTGTTAGGGGTTTTACAAGAAGGAAAACATCATATCGATTATGCACATCATGATGTATATAATAGTTCGGGAGCTCCAGAAGAAGTAACTTCAGTGCAAACATTTTATGAAAAGCAATATTTAGAGCAAAAAAAGCGTATTACTTATGTTCGTTTTAAAACGAATTATTGATTTCTTGAATGTTGGATGATAAAAGTTTTTTTGAAAAAGTATACGAAGTTGTGCGAGAAATACCGGTGGGGAGAGTAACCTCATATGGTGCTATTGCAAATTATTTGGGAATGCCAAAATCTGCACGAGTAGTGGGATGGGCTATGAATAGTGCCCATGGAGATGCTTCTATCCCTGCACATAGGGTAGTAAATAGAATTGGTTTATTAACAGGTAAGCACCATTTTGAAGGATCCAATTTAATGGCGCAGTTATTAAAAAGTGAAGGAATACCGGTAAAAGAAAACAAAATTTTAGAATTTTCTAATTTTTTTTGGGATCCGAGTAATGAATTAAGGTTGTTCATTTAATTGGTTTTCAAACATTTTTCAAAAAAAAAATAGGATTAGATTTTTCTTTTTTATATTTGCATATCTTTGCTTTAAATGAATTCAATCAAACCATGAAGAAACATTTACCCAAACTGTTAATCTTTTTTACTTTATTCTCAGCCTATCAAATGTTTGCTCAATCTAATTTTAGCCATGAGGCTGGTATTAGTTTTGGTGTTACTTCATTTCAAACAGATTTTGGTGAAAGATATGATTTTCCTAGTGCAAATGCCTCTGATCTAGGCTTTAGCCTTGTATATTACCTCAATTTTTTTGGTAGGGAGTACAATTGGAGATCTGGGTCTACTTACTTTTCCGAACACTTTAAATTAAAGGCAGAATTCTTATATGCAAATAAATCCAACATTAAACATGAGCCATGGGTTGGATTAGCCCAAGAATCTCCCACTTATGCTAAACTAGATGCAATGCGAGGAAATATTAAGTTTTTTAATATTGGAACTCAGTTGGAATATTACTTTTTTAGCTTAGATGATTATACAACATATTTTGGTCAACAAAATCAACTGAACCCTTACATAAGTGCAGGTATTCATTATGCTTTTTATGATCCTAAAGTTACTTCAACTTTGAATCCTTTTGGACCAGGAGAAATTGGTACTGCAGAGGGTGATATTGAACCTTATGATTATTTATTAGGAAATTCTAGTTCATCTGATCCAAAGGATTGGAAATGGACAAGGGAGGCAGTTCACAATGATGCTGGGAATGCATTTGGTGTTTCTGTAGGCGGAGGTTTGCGTTATAGTATGCAATATTTTTCCATGGTGCTCGATGCCCGTTGGCAACATTTTTTCTCCGATAAAGTTGATGGTTTAGATGCTCCCGATGATCCAGGGAATAAGTATAATGACACAATGATTTATGTAAATTTAGGTGTCGTATATACTTTTAATAGATACTAATCAAGCTTCAGATAGCCCTATAATTCTTAAACTAGTTTCTTCTACTTGTATTGTTAGGTCGCCTAGTCAATAATAAATTACTGAACAGTTAGTGAATAAAAATATTTGAGAGTAATTTGATTTATTATGTTACTCTAAATCTTTTGAGTTAACTTAATTAACGAAAGAACCACTCCTAAATGAATTCCTTCATGAAAGGCATTAAACTGTAAGGCTTCGTCAACATTATTTAAAACAATTCCTGTACTTGTGGGATAAGATTGATAAGATCTAAAAAGGTTGCTCTGGTAATCCTTTCTGGTTATTTCAACAGTCCTAATAAGATTTTCCTTTATGTATTGTATCTGAGAAGAGGTGAAGTCTTGAAGTGGGCTTGTACCTTTTCTCAACATGTTGACATAACTCTCTTCTATTTTTAGCTCCAATCCCGAAAGCCTATATACGAGTAATTGTTCAGTTACGAGAACATGACCAATATTCCATATAATTGAATTATTAAAGTTTTTAGGCACAAAATTTAGTTGCTCGTCGCTGCAACTTTCAAGAATTGTGAGTAATTTATTTCTGTTAAAAAGAGTTGCTTCGAATATTTTATCCATGTAAAATGAAGTTTTGTTAAAAATAGGTATTTTCGAGAAAATCATTCATATGAAAAAAATATATTACTTAAAAACCTGTGATACTTGTAAAAGAATTCTAAAAAATATTGATTTAAACGGTTTCGAATTGCAAGATATCAAGTCAAAACCTCTAAAGGTTTCGGAACTCGAGGAGCTGTATAAATTGTCTGGCAGTTATGATGCTTTGTTTAGTAAGCTGGCAAAAAAGTACAAGGAACTCGATTTGAAAAATCATCAAATTTCTGAAGAAGAAATGAAAAATTTTATTCTTGAAGAATATACTTTTTTGAAAAGACCAGTGATCGTAAACGAGGATAAAATTTTTATAGGGAGTGGCAAAAAGAATCTGGAGTTACTCTATGCAGATTTGGGGATTAAATAAATGGCTATCTTTGTAAGATGCTGAAAAAGTTAGGTTTAGGATTTGTCATACTAGCGGTTCTTAGTCTAGTAATAATACATTATGCCAAAGTAAGTGCAGAAAAAAGACTAAAGAAGGCACTTGTTGAAAATGGCTCTGGGTTATACGTCAAAGAGATTGAAGATATCTCAATCAATCTTTATGAAGAATCACTAACCTTTTCGGGATTGAGTATTCTACCTGAAGGAGAGGCTTATAATTCTCTGCTTAAAGACTCTTTGGGTAAAGGGGCTTTAGTTCATGTGCAGTTGGCACAAGCTACTGTGAAATACATTAGCATCAAAGAATTACTATTATCTAGAAAAATTGACATAAACCAAATTTATATTGATCATCTCAATATTAAAGTTTTTAAAAATCCGGATTTTAAGGATAGTATCAAGCACAATCTTCCCCTCGATTCTATCAGGTTAAAAAAACTGAATGGAATTAGCGTCAGCGATATTGTTATAAAGAATTTGAATTATCAAGTATTAAATGCGAAGAACAAGGACACTTTATTCCAACTGGATTCATTAAGTTTTCAGTTTAACGGTTTAGCACTTGTAAAGCAGGAAAATGAGTTATTTAGATTAAAGGCTACTGCCGATAAGTTTTTAATAGAGAATCTCGCTGTTTCCTTCCCTTTAAAGTATTATAAATTAGGGTGCAAGGTCGTAGAATTAGATTTTATCGGTAAATCGATCCTAATTGATTCGCTCAACTATGCTCCAACAATAAAGAGAGAAGAACTTGCAGATACCTATAAATTTAATAAGGAGGTTAATTCAATAGCACTAAAGGAACTCGATATATATGGTGTGGATTTTTTACAAATTATTGCCTATCAAGATTTTTATTTGGATAGTGTTTCCTTAAGAAGCGCTAATTTTAGTATTTATAAAGATAAGCGAAAGCCATTCGATAAAAGTGTGTCTAAAATACTTCCATATATAACTCTTAAGAAGTTGCCTGTAAAATTCAACCTACCAAAGGTAATTATAGAAAATTCAAGTTTAGTTTATCAGGAGAAAAATCCGAATCACGACCTGCTTTTAAAAGTACATTTTGAAGAGATTAACGGATTTATAGAAAATATCACCTCAGTTCCAAGATTCAAAGAAGATCCAATGAAAGTAGATGCTTCGGCAAAGTTTATGGATCAGGCTGAGTTGAAAGTAAAGATGAATTTCAACCTTACTGATGATAATGATGATTTTAGTTTTGCAGGTACCCTAGGCACATCAGATTTTAAATATTATGACGAGATTCTATTTCCGTTGTTTGGCCTGAAAATTTTTAGTGGCAAATTGGATAAATTGACATTTAGTGCGATAGCGAATAATAATGGATCTTATGGCACTATGACCATGCTTTACCACGATCTCGAAGCCAAAGTTTTTAAAAAGGAAATCTTTGAAGAAGAAAAGACTTTATCTTGGTTGGTCAATCAAATTGTGCACAAGAGTAACCCGAATAAAAAAGGGCATATTAGAAGTGCTAATTTAGCTTATACGCGTGAAAAATATAAGGGTATTGGGAGTTTATTCTGGAAAACACTACAATCTGGTATTTTACATACGCTCGCGCCTGAAGCCTTGTCTATAGCTGATAAGGCAAATGAGAGAAAACATAAAAAAGCTTTAAAAAAACAAGCAAAAAAGAAAGATTAACAAAATCTATTTTTTATACAACATTGGGTTCAACTCTTCATCATTGTACATCTTCATTTGCTTATAAACTTTCATGTACTTTTTACCCGAGGCAATATCTTGCAGCAGATCATCAATCGCACTCGATAAGTCTTCTCGCTGTAATTCTAAAATATCTAATTTTTTCTGACAAGCCAATTTATGTGATTCACTAGCGTCTTCTCTATTCGCCTCTTCGGCCATATGATAAATTTTTAAGGCCAAAATAGAAAGGCGGTCAATTGCCCAAGCAGGACTCTCTGTATTGATGCTCGCATTTTCTGCAACTTTTACATGTTTGTACTTGTTCAAAAAATAGCTATCAATGTATTCAACCATATCAGTTCTGTCTTGATTGGATGCATCAATCTTCCTTTTTAGTTTCAGTGCAGAAACAGGATCGATATCAGGTATGCGAATAATGTCTTCATAATGCCATTGTACTGTGTCTATCCAGCACTTTCTGTAGAGTAAATGCTCTAATACGTCTTCTTTTGGAAAAGGGTTTTCAAATGGCTGGTCAACATCGTCTAAGCGGTGATATTTCTCTATTACATTGTCAAATAATTGATTATACTGTCTTGCATTCATGTTTAAATAAATTTACGATCAATTAAGATCATTAATCGATCTTCCAATTCTTCTTTTCCTTTCCAGTTATATTTTGGCTTTACATTATATTGAATGTATTGAATGGCCTCATCCTTCGTTTTACAATCGTTTAAAAAGTGTAATACTTTATTAAAATCGGATTGACTAAAATTAAAGAGATTGTTTACAAAAGCAATTCTATCATTAAGGCCAACCTGTATAGAATTACTTGACAATTTTTCATGTAACGAAAGTTGCTTTAATTTTTCTGGTTTTGCTTCTAGTAATTTTTCAGCATCATCGAGGGAGTACGTGTCTTTAAACTCTTCTTTTAGCGTGTAATCTTCAATAACAGCATCAAATTTTGGCACAAAAAAAGGTTCATCTACTTCCGTTTCCTCTTCTTCAACTTTTTCATTGCCTTTAATCGCCTTTAGAAGATTTTCTTTTAACTGATCAAAATCTACTAAAGTCTCTTGCTTTTCTTCCAAAACCGGTTCGACATGATCTAGGGATAATTCCTCTTTTTTGTCATTGTTTGTCTGAAATGATAAAATAACAAGTGAATTATACAATTCAAGGGTTTTACTCTTCAATTCTTCATATTGCTCCATATCGGCAAGCCTTTTGAGCTCACCAATCATTTCCTTTATTTGTCGTTCTCTATTTTCTTCCATGAAAGAGGAATCCTAAGTGATCAATTTTCTCCTACAAATTTAAATTATTCTGTAAACAATCAACCTACATTTTTCATTACATTTGTCACTCAATTTGATTAATTTTAGGATGTACCTACAAATTTTAGGCACAAATTAGTTCAATTAGAAAAATTACTAGATGTTTCTTGAAAATACCATCAACCAACACGAACACTTTGGCTGGATCGAAGTCATATGTGGTTCTATGTTTTCAGGAAAAACAGAGGAATTGATCAGAAGGTTGAAAAGGGCCCAATTTGCTAAGCAAAAGGTAGAAATTTTTAAACCAACGGTCGACAATAGATATGCAGATGACATGGTAGTGAGTCATGATGAAAATGAAATCCGCTGTACACCTGTGCCAGCGTCTACAAATATTTTATTAATGGCAACCGATATTGATGTGGTTGGAATAGACGAAGCACAATTTTTTGACGATGAAATTGTAAATGTATGCAATCAATTGGCGAATCGCGGAGTACGCGTTATTGTTGCCGGATTAGATATGGATTTTAAAGGAAATCCTTTTGGGCCAATGCCTGCCCTTATGGCCACAGCCGAGTATGTTACAAAAGTTCATGCCATTTGTACAAAAACGGGAAATTTAGCCCATTACAGCCATCGAAAAGTTTCTGGAGAAAACTTGGTCATGTTAGGGCAGGTGCATGAATATGAACCTTTGAGTAGAGCGGCATATTACAAAATAACCCAAGAAGAGCAAAAAAAGAAAAAGGAAGCAAACCAATTGCAAAACAAAACCCATGAACAATAGTCCTACTGTTCTTGAAATTCATTCCAAGGCGATTAAGCATAACCTCCTGTATTTTCAATCCAAACTTCAAAGCAAGACCAGAACATTGGTCGTTATTAAAGCATTTTCATATGGAAGTGATGCCATTGAAATTGCAAAAATTCTGGAGGGCCAACATGTAGATTATTTAGCTGTTTCATATGCATCTGAGGGAATCGAGTTGAGAAATGCAGGTATCATTTTGCCCATATTGATTTTGCATGCTCAAATAGAAAATTTTGATAAAATTATCGAATACAATTTGGAACCGGCCATTTATAGCCAAAGAAGTTTGAAATTGTTTATCGAGAGATGCGAACATGTAAATGAACCTTATGCTATTCATATTAAAATCAATTCAGGAATGAATCGATTGGGTTTTAAAATGGAAGACAGAGCAGGGTTGATGTCAATTTTGATACCTGCAAAAGAACGCGTTAAAGTAAAATCCACATTTAGTCATTTGGCTTCGAGCGAAGACAAGACCTCGAAAGAATTTACAATGTCTCAAATAATTTATTTCAATGATTTTGCTGAGAAAATTTCAATTGATTTGGGTTATAAACCCATGAAACATATCTGTAATTCCTCAGGTATATTACAATATCCAGAAGCACATTTCGATATGGTACGAATTGGAATTGGTTTGTACGGTTTTGCTAATATTCCTGAAGAAACAAAAAGGCTTAAAAACACCCATTTCCTCAAAACTAAAATTTCTCAGATTCAACATTTAGATAAAGGGGAATCGGTAGGATATAATCAAAGTTACAGAGTAGAGAGGCCAAGTAGAATTGCAACTTTGTCGTTGGGTTATGCGGATGGCTTAAAAAGAGTTTGGAGCAATTCAGGCATTTCAGTCTCAGTCAATCAATATTTAGCACCCATTGTTGGTAAAATTTGTATGTGTATAACCATGATAGATGTAACGGATATTGATTGTAAAGAAGGTGATGAGGTCATCATTTTTAAAACACAAGATCAAATTCTAGAACTTGCTAGTAAGGCACAAACAATTCCATATGAAATTCTCACTTCAATTTCTCAAAGAGTGCGAAGAGAATTGAAATAATTTTTAACTTGCAAAAAAATAATCAATAACCATGCTTAAAGAATTCAAAGAATTTGCCCTAAAAGGTAATTTGCTCGATATCGCCGTAGGTTTTGTGATGGGAGCTGCGTTTAATACTGTTGTTAAAACTTTTACGACTGGGATTGTTTCTCCGTTAATAGGTCTCTTATTTAAAGCTGATTTTAAAGATCTGAAATGGGTCTTAAGAGATGGAGTGATCAATGAAGAAGGTATTGCGGAGGGTGAAATAATTTTGGAATATGGTACTTTTCTCACCGCCGTACTCGATTTCCTTATTGTGGCATTCGTCATGTTTTTGATCGTAAAATTGTTTAATGCGATGAGAAGAAAAGAAGAGGAAGCTCCTGCACCTCCTGCAGGCCCAAGTCAGGAAGAACTTTTAATAGAAATACGAGATTTATTAGCAAAGAAATAATTGAAAAAAATCCCGCTTGAATGAGCGGGATTTTTTTAAGATCCTTTTTTTTGGAAAACCTCAGCGATGGAGGGTGTATTTTTTGATATTTTATGGAGGATAAATTCATCATCACACTTTACATGTCCTGTTTTTAATACTTTAAAATAAACACCACTTTTAGTGGTTTCCCAAAATTGTTTGATGACATTGGCATCATTAAATCGAATACCCAGTTTCACACATGGTTCTCGGGGTTTTGTTACTTCCAAAATTGTTTCGCCAAGTTTATAGACATCACCAACAAAAATATTTTCTTCCCAAAGTTCTTTTACGGTTAGATTCTCGCCAAAAATGCCAAAATTAAATTCCAACTGAGGATATAGGTTTTTCCAAAAATCGTAATGATTTTCGCCGTAAGCATAAACGGCCTGTTCTATTCCTCCATGGTATTTTCTGTCGATTACATCATCCCTTTCCACATCTGTTTCACCTAAAAAAATAGGCTCGTTTACAGGGTATTTATAAATACCTGTTTCATAGGTTTTATGTTTCCAAGTAACCGTTTTCCTTTTTCCGAGGTTTACAGAAATTACTTTCATTTCTTTGTTTTTAAATTATCAGCAATTTTTCGATCATTAGATAACCTTGCCACTTTATTTTGTCCACCTAGTTTACCAATCGATTTCATATAATCTTGAAATCCGTTTTTTTCAACCTGACTAATTACAAGAGGACGTAAAATGTTCCCCTTCCTTAAATCAAAATAATAGGAATTTTGTTTCTGTAGTTCTTCATCAATGTTGAGAGAAAATTCGGCCAAATTTTCTGGCAATTGCTCAAATTCTATGAACCATTCGTGATAGGGTAGACCGGTATCTGGTGCATTTACCTGTGGAGCCACGGTAAACTCGTTAATTTTTACATCTGTATTTTTACAAGCTTCCTGTAAAGCTTGCTCAACTTCTTTTGCAATTACGTGTTCACCAAAAGCAGAAATAAAATGCTTGATTCTTCCTGTAACAATCACTCTGTAAGGTTTTAAAGAAGTAAAAGCAATGGTATCTCCTACATTATACCCCCATAAACCTGCATTTGTGGATACAATCATCACATAATTTATATGTAATTCGACTTCTGAAATAGTAAGTCTTGGTGGATTTTTCTCATAAAACTGATCGGCCGGAATGAATTCATAAAAAATACCTGAATTCAGTAACAGAAGCATTCCTTGATTCGGGTTGTTCGTTGGATTTGGCATATCCTGATAAGCAAAAAAGCCTTCAGAAGCAGGAAATAGCTCGATAGAATCTACTTTTCTACCAATTAAATTTTCCATTTTCTGACGGTAAGGTTCGTAATTTACACCTCCAAAAACGAATAAAGAAAAGTTCGGAAATATGTTGCCGACTTTTTCTTTTTTTACTTCAATCAGCCTTTCAAAATACATTTGTACCCAGGAGGGTATACCACTAATAAGTCGCATATCTTCTTTTAAAGTTTCCTGAACAATGGTGTCAACTTTAGTCTCCCAATCTTCAATGCAATTGGCTTCCCAACTCGGCAATCTGTTTTTTTGTAGGTAACCCGGAATAAAATGTGCTACAATTCCGGATAATCTGCCAATTTTTATTCCGTTTTTTTCATCTAATTCCGGACTGCCTTGTAAGAAAATCATCTTTCCATCTACAAACTTGGCATTTCCTGTATGATAAATATAAAGTAGTAAAGCTTCTTTTGCAGCTTCTACATGGTAGGGCATAGATTCTTTTGTAATTGGAATATATTTTGTGCCAGAAGTTGTGCCTGATGTTTTTGCAAAATATACAGGTTTATTAGGCCATAATATATCCAACTCGCCATTTTTTACCCGTTCTACATAGGGTTTTAGGTCCTCATAATCTCTTATCGGAACATTTTTTATAAAGTCTTGATGTGATTTGATTTGCTCAAAATGATGATCCTTTCCAAAAGCAGTTTGCTTCGCTTGTAAAATAAGTTGGGCAAAAACTTTTTCTTGGGTTTTTACCGGATCATTTGCCCATCGGTAGATTTTTTTTGCAACCCGATTGGCATAAATTTTTGCAAAAAAAGATTTGATTGGCATGTTTGATTTATTTAAAATTATTCAAAATCGATATAATTTTCAGGATTTACTGTATAACCACCTTCCCATAATTCAAAATGTAAATGTGTTGCGGTAGAAAGCTCTCCGGTTGATCCGGCAATAGCAACAGCTTCACCTGCCTTCACCAAATCTCCCTGATTTTTAAGTATGGTTGAATTGTGCTTGTATACAGAGATTATTCCATTAACATGTTCAATAATAATCACATATCCAGTATCGGCGGTAAAACCCTTGAAAATTACTGTACCATCAGCTATAGATTTTACAGGAGTATCTTTGTCCAGGGCAATATCAACGGCAAAATGTTTTTCTTTTGGATTGTATCTGTCTGTTACCCTCCCTTTCACAGGAGAAGTAAAAATAACATCTGTTCTTTTGGTGGCTGCTTCGAATACATTAAATCTTTCTTCTCTTTCAATTTCCGCTCTAAAAGAAGAGTCTAATTCACTTGGAGCTAAATCAACTTCATCGATGCTTAACACCTGGATCAATGAATCTTTGTTGAAATCGTCTGGTGCAATTTCTCCTTTTAAGACCTGCTGAAAGTTTTCTATGAATAAATTATTGTAATTCAGCAATTGTGATAGTGAATCTACTTTGTAGTTTAAGGTAGCAGCATCTTTTTTTAGCTTCGAAGATGAATACCCAGGTATATACTCTTTAAGCGGGGTAAAAGCAATGAGCGCAGTTGTAATTACAATAAGAAAAATTGAAAATAAACTACCAAAGACAAAAGCGCTTAAGCGATTTAACCTAAAAGAAAAGCGCTCTTCAAAGGTATCTTCATTTAATACCACAAAGCGGTACTTAAACGTAAGTTTTTCTTTTATTTTACTCTTTGATTTTGGTTTGTCCATTCCAAATTTTATAGAAAAAGCAAATATAGTATTTTTTTAACCCGAGCCTCTGAACCCTAAGTGTAACTATATTTATTACACTTAAAATTGAATACTTCTTTTCACGATTATAGCATCATTTAATACAAATGGTTTTGGTATCATCGTGTTATTTCGTTTTGAGAAATTTGACGTATATTTTTTTAAATCTTTATTTTCAAAAAAGTTATAACTAGCTTCCAATAACAAAAACTCAGGTTTTTCATGCTTAGGTATAGAAAATGAAATTTCTATAAATTCACCGGGTTCAGAAAAGTAATAACTCAAAACATGAGGTCTGTTTTCCGTAGTGAAAATAAAATCCTCATTGCCTTTGAGTTCCTCACCATTTAAAGTGAACTCTTTAAAATGCATTATATTTTCACTTAAAATTTCTATTCTATTTATTTTTCTTAGGGGCGTAAGTCGAAAAGTGATTTGTTTGAAGTCGCCTACAACGGAATCTCTGATAAGTTTAATTTCAGATTGGTGAAAATTGATGAATTCAGTTTCGTGATATAAACTTAATGCAGTACCATATTTGCTGGGAGAAAAATCTTGAAATAAGTTTCCAGAAATTGGATCATCTGATAAATACTGAGAGGTATATTCATCGGGCTTCTGGTCGTAGCTGGCGAAGTAAGCTTTATTGGTATCAACATCCGCAATGTAAACGACACTATTGGGCTTTTTTCTTTCTGTGTCCCACTCTGAGGTGAAACCGGCCGAAATTAAGGCTAAAACTCCTATCAGTAAAAACAACTTCGTAAACTCTTTTCTGTTTTTAAAGGATGCAATTACGGGTAACATTAACCCAAAAATAAGCACAACAAAAACACCGCTAATCACAGTCATTTTTAGGCCTAAACCTGAAGGAAACATCTGAATTAAAGGTGAAAACACGATCAATACGGGAAGAAAGAAAATTGTGTAAAAGAGCAACTGAATATGGTTTTTTTCTTCGGTAAAGAGTAAGAAAGATAAGACGAGGAGTGCCAAGTATACGGGTAAAATAAAGAATCCCGCTCCGGGTAAATAAAAGGCAATCAACAAATTAATAAGCAGCCAAATAAAAATAGGCGCAATCACTAAATCAGAAACAGAATAGTTTAGAAAAAACTTTCTGTAAAAAAATAAACACAGCGCTAGTGCTAAAGATAAAAGAGCTGTGACATAATAATAACCATTGTAAGTAAATCCATGTAAAATTTCACGATACTGAGGATACAATTTTAAAATTATTTTCCAACCATAAAAGCACAAAAGGGCTGTAAAAATTAAAGATAGAAGAAAGGGGATAAACCCTTTTACTATAGATATCGGATGTAATTTTTTCTTTTTAAAGCCTAAGAAAATCAAAATAAACAACCAGATAAATCCGAGAATGGTCATTGGTAGAACAAAAGTAAACGGGTAGTTTAACAAATCTAACCCCGGAAAGTTAAAATAAACCAGATCTTCTTCTGAATGCAATTGAGTAATATCTGCTTGAGCGAAATGAGGCAATAATTGCATAATATATGCACCTTGATGGGCCAATGTATTTTTATCTAATCTTTCATAAGTATCTAATTCTGTATGGTAGTCAAAATGGTCATCAATAAAGGCCATATTATAGCCTTGGATATTATCTTCTTCTCTAAAAACAGTCAAGTCCATGTCGTTGGGCAATAATTTATAAATGCTGTACAACAATGAATTTGCTACGGCTTTTTTAGGATTAATTTCATTAAAGGCTTTGATAAGCTGTTTGTTTCCTCCGTTGGTTTCTAAAAGCATAAAGCTTGGTCCACCACTGCCTCTTGCTTCAAAATTGATCGCTAATTTTACCTCTTTTGCCCAGGGGTGATGTTTTATAAATGCATTAGCACCTAACAAACCTAATTCTTCTGCATCAGAGATCAGAATGATAATGTCATTCTCAGGTATGTTACCTTGCTCTAAATACGCCCTCAAACCCTCTAAAATTGTTGCAACACCACTGGCTGCATCACTGGCGCCTAAAGATGAATGCGGGGCAGAATCGTAATGTGTGAGTAGAACCAATGCATTTCCAGGTTTGCTTCCCTCAATTTTTGCTAAAATATTTTTGGTACTTGCTCCGGCTCGCCATTTTCTATTAATGGCAATTTGATCCTGTATTTCGACAGAAAGACCTAGGCTTTCTAATTCTTGAACGATGTAAGTCCTGACATCGGCGTGGGCTTTTGAACCGACATAATGAGGCTTTGCACTGATATTTTTAACATGGACTAAAGCTCTTTCTGTAGAAAATTGATTCAATGGTACATTTTCGCCTTTAGGTACTGGACTTAAACTTGAAATACTCCAACCGATAAAAAAGACAATGAGTAAAAATGAAATAGTAGGAATATATGATTTCTGACTTTGCATTAATTTTTGATTCTGGATTGACCTATAAATGTAACAAAAAAAGCAAAGGCATTAATCTTTTACCACATTGATATTGTTCCATATCAAACCGTCATCATTAAAAACTTGCTCCGGCATCTCTTTTCCGGGGTCGAATTTTTTTGAAGGTTCGATCGGACTTGCTTGTTGGTTAAATTCAATGACAGAAAAAACTTGTCCAATATTAATGTTGGCTTCTTCGTTTTTATCAAAAGACTTTCTTTTTTCTAATATGACATTGGCATCCCAACGAAATAATTGTGGAAACCATTGATTCTCATATTTTTGATATGTTATCGTTTTTGTAAAACGCGGATTAGCTATTTTAAGACCAACAGCAAAAAGGATTGGTTTTACCAGAAAGGGAATAGCGAATTTTCCTTTTTGCTCAACTTGAACGATGGCATATGTATCTCGACTAATTAAAATGGTGCCCGAATCTCGGATATAGTCTATAGACTTTTTTGCTTTGAAAACTATAGTCATTAACGGCTCACCATTGAGAACCGTTTCGTCACCAAAACTATATTCGTACTTGCTATAATGTTTTGGGTTCAAAAAGTTGGCATCATTGTCATGATAAATATCTATATCCAGCACACTTTCTGGCCCCCCAAAATCCATTTTAAATGAATCCTCATCCCATTCATCCTCCCATTCTTCACCCTTTTTTTGCGCTCTTTTCTTACTTTTCTCTCTTTTTTTATCTAACCATTCCCGCATAAATTTAAATTGCTGCGGATTCTCTTCAGGTCTGTATAAAAGCAATTGATGTTCGCTTTTTGCACTGTCTTGAAATGATTTGTAGTACGATCTAAAAACCCCTTCATGCTTGTTGATAATAGCGTTATTTTCTATAAATTTTTCTCTGTAATAAGCTGTAGTTGAAAAGGGTGCCTGAGGTGCATTTAGAGCCATATTCTCTCTGGCGAGCTCAATATAATCTAACGGAGAAAGTTTCGTGATTAAAACTTCATCTAAAACATTATTAGCCTCAGTTAAGGTAATTTCTATGCTATTCTTGATTATTTTGACAGGAATTTCATAATTATCAAATCCGATATAGGTTACAACCAAAGTATCCGACATGACCCTTTCTGGGATATACATTTCGAATTGTCCATTTTCATTGCTGATAGTGCCAAGCCTACTCTTTTTTAAAGTGATAGAGGCATAGGGTAATGGTTCGTTGTTTTTTTTATCCTTTACGTTCCCTTCAATAGAAAAAAATTGGGCATTTGCAGCAAAAACAAAGAGCAAAAAAATTGAATTGATTAAAAAACGAAATGACATATTGTTTTTTACCTAAGACGAAGAGGTTCTAAAATTGTTACAATTATTTCTTATTGCTTGTTGAGCTCCTCAATTTTACGTTTGCTGGGAAACCAAATCCACATGCCTAAAATACCGAGAAAAAAAATGAGTAGAGTCCCTCTTATTTTGTCTATTTGAGAGGTTGGCATTTTGGTCCACAAAAACCAAATAAAATAAAAGATGACAATTAAATTAAGCCAGACCAATGATTGATATAAGTTGTTGTCTAGCTGAACTTCGGGATAATTCTTTGCCACCACATAGAAAATGAGTGAAACATAAATAATCGTATGAAAAATCAGTAAACGTTTTAAGTTTTTTAATTCTGTTTTGAGTTTTTCGATATCGAAGTGGTCAGCATTCATTATTCAGATTAAATCAGGTCAAAATTATGCAAAAAGGTTTTGATACCAAATTCAGGACTTGAATAAACATTTTGTGATAAACCTTTTAAATGTTGTTTGGCCACTTCCATTGAAGCCTGGGCTAAAAAGACAACGTCCACTTTTGGCGCTATAGTACGAATTTTTTCTGCGATTACTAAACCGTAATTTTCAAAATCATTACTTTCATAAAAGGGCCAAGCATCAGAGCAATCACAAGGAACAATTTCAATCGTTTTATGGAGTTGTTCAGCTGATTTTAAAAGTAAATCTTCACTTGTTTTTTTGGTAGAAAGGGCTGTATAAGCCAATGCTATTCGTCGATAATTTTTTACCAAATATTTGGCTATGGGTAAATCTATTCGTTCAATTCCTTCCATATCATCACATTCCCCTCCGTAAGTAGAGCAAGTGCAAATGATTAATTTTGGTTTACTTGCTTTGATCTTTTCTACTTCTGCACAAAAAGTTTCATGATCCGTTTTTCCATTTACTAAAGCACTTGCTAGTATTTCTGCGTTGACAAAATGTTGTACCTCGATTTTGGAATTAAATTTTTTAACCAAATCGTCAAACTTTGGGATGTGAATGTCTGAAGTGTGAAGAAAAGCAATCATGTAAAACAAAAGTTTTTACAAAAGACAGCAATTATATTTAAAGAAAAACTAAAAATAAGATTTTATTGATTCAATATTTTTATCTGCGAAATGGAACCTTGATCATCATGTAATCTGACAAAGTAGATTCCGTTGGAAAAGGCAGAAAGATCGAATGAATTATTGATGAGTTCTATTGGTATTTTCTGACCAAAAGGATTATAAACAGCAATTGAATTTATTGCTAAATTTTTTGAGGAATGGATAAAGAATTTTCCATTTGAGGGGTTTGGAAAAACGGATAAAGCACTGCTTTCAAGATGATCTACAGACAATTGGTTGAAGAATTTAGCTGAGATAAGGTCCCATAATTCAGGTTTATCACCGTCGTAATTCAACGCCCAAATACCAATTCCACCAAGATTTTCCTGCAATGCGAGATCGTACTTCTTAGATAAACTTTGCTCATTATCTTGCCAAACCTGATTCCATTCCCCGTTTAACCATTTGTACCAAGGTGTTTGAGAATCATCATTCCAAATAAACCCACCTTTTGATATGGCTTCATCTGCTGCAGTTTTATAGAAAGTTGATCTAATGTATTTAATCACAGCAGAATTTGCTAGTCCGGTTGAAGTTGTCCAATATTTACCATAATAAGGTACGCCTAGAATTAGCTTATTCGGATTTTTTAATAGTGGTGCTTGATAATCATTGGTCAGACTTTTTGTAACAGAGATTCCTCCAGAAGGATGTACGAGTGGCGATACGGCTCCGGTTTTGCTGCTCCAACCCCCGTTATAATCATAGGCCATAATGATCAGATAATCTACAGCGTCGCAAAGACCATCTAAATCCCAACCTCCCCAGTTTACCGCAGGACCGTCAAATGAAACTTCTTTTCCGGGTAATTCTGTGTGGATAAATTCTGTGAGATCTTTCATGAAGTCGTTTAATAATGCACCGCGGTCTGCAGTATTTAAGCCTTCAAAATCTACATTTACGCCATCTAGTTGGTAAGTTAAAATCAATGATTTGATATTCAGTTTTAAGGTGTTTTGCGCCACAGGTTCAGTGAGGATTTTGTGTACAACCTCAGCCGGATCCTCGGCACCACCAAAATTAGTCAAAGTAAGTATTGTTTTAGTGCCAACAGAATGTGCATTGTTGATGATATCTGTCCAAGGCCAACCACTAGGATTCGTGATTTCTCCTTTGGAGTTGGTCATAAAATCGAACAAAGCGATGTGAGTAAGAAGTTCGTACTTCAAATTGGTTTTAGCATCAGCATATTCCCAATAGGGTAAAAAACCAAAGACCGTTAAATTTGATTTTGAAAAAGAAGATTTTAGTGGGACAATATCTTTTCCTGACAAAGCAAATTTAGGAACTAGATCTATATTTTGGCCCAACTCTTTCTTCTGTGAAGAATGGGTTTGCTGGCAGTAGGTTTGAAGTGTAATTAGAAAAAGAAAGAATACGGTAATTTGCAGTTTTTTCATTGATTGGATAAAAATATATCTCAAAAATAGTAAATAACCGCATAAAAACGCAAATATAAATCATCTATTCTCTTTTGATGAGCAGATAATAATCATTTTCCAATTTTAAATAGCCCTGGTCATATACGTAATAATAGGTGTTTCCATTTTTTGTGGTATAAATGGAGGTGAACAAATTAAAGTCGAATTGGTGGTCTGTTAATTTTGATTTTGGCAAGGTTGTTTTACCTGTGACATTTAAATCAGAAAGAATTTTATAATTTTTTCTGAGGTGATTATTTGTATTTCGGATAAGGTTTTTCGCTTCTCGATTTACCTTGTTATTATATGCATTTCTGCAATAATCGCTGCAAAACTTTTTGTCACTTCTACCTAAAATAGGTTCGCCACACTCGGCACAAGTTTTTGTTTCCATATTAGTTTGGTAATAAAGTATAATGGCCATGAATGCAGAGCCATTTGTTATTTTCTTTGACAAATATCCTTGTCGATTTACCTTTTGATGTAAAAACCTGACCGGAAGTTAACCCTTTATCAGACCAATAATAGGTGATCCATGCCACATCTCCTTTCACCGTAACTTTTGGATCGATCATTTCTGTATGAATATCTGAAGAATTTTTTAGCCAATTTTTGATGCCCTCTATTTCAGCAGCCTTTCCTGTTTGTAAAACAGGATCTGTTTCTCCGAATTGTGTAAAATCCGGATGGATAAATTGGGCATAACTTTCCAGATCATTTTTTTCGATGGCATCCCACATGTCAACCAAAGTATTTTTAATTTCCTCTTCTTGGGTTTGGGCGCAGAGCGATAAATGAATGAGCAAGAAAAATGCAGCTAGGGTCGGTTTCATTTTACAAATTAATTTGATTCAACGTATTTTTTGAAATTGTCAAGAATCGCTTGCCAACCTTCGCGTTGTTGTTCTTTCGAATAAGTTGCTTCAGTATCAAATGTTTCCCTCATATTAACTTCATTTCCCATTGGAGTAAATTCAATTTCAACTTTCCTACTGTCATCCAAATGGTATGAAATCATTTCTCTATCAATTACTATGTCATATGTTCCTGTAAAGTCAAACCCCATACCACCATCTTTAGCTTCCATTCGCCACACGAATTTTCCATTCGGCTTTAAGTCATTTTCTACTTTTGGACAACACCATTCATCAGTGGCAAAGTTCCAATTTTTAATGTGTTCATTTTTAGTCCAATAAAGCCAAACTTTATCAATATCAGCGCGAACAGAAGTTTTTACAGTAATTCTATCCATTATTATTTTTTTCTGTTATACAATAAGATGATATTTTTTCGATCTTATTTCTATTGTTAAAGAGGTACAGATCACAAGCAGAGATAAAATTTATTCGCTTGTCATTTCTTCTAAATTCCGCTGTTCCAAATACGATAACTTTGTTTTCATCGACCACAACTTCCTCAGTTTTAAAAATCGTTTGTACAGATTTAAAATATTCTGCTATCTGAATACAATTTTCCACAACGTCTTTTTTCCCCTCAAAAGTTTTCTCTCCAATAACGTTCCAAACTATTTCTTCGCTTAAAAAGTCTATTATTTGATCAAATTTTCCATTCGAAAAAAGTTCTGCTATCTCTTTTTTTGTAAGATCCATTTTTTCATTTTCTGTTAACTTTCAAAGTTTTTACCCCTTGGTCTTTTTAATTCCCCTTCAGTTGACTTTCATATTCATTGGCATCATAGGTACCGATCGAATTTTGGATAAGTCCTTCATTCATTGTCCATTCCTCAAATCCGCTAAAATCAACTTTATTGCCTGTTCCTTGCGGACCTAAATGAGTTCCTTTAAAAGTCCAGTAATACCTATAAGTTCCATTTTCTTTGGTCAGACTGTCCATTGTCAGTTCTAAATCAGGAAATGCCTCCATGTATGATTTAGCTGTTTCTGCTAATTGTTTTCTACCCACCGCTGGCGTACCCTTATTTACAGTGAGTGTTCCGTTCTCTGCGTAAAATGAAGCCATTTTTTCGGGTACTTTACTATTCCAGGCATCCGTATATTTTTGTCCGAATTCGACCATTTTTTCTAATTTCGATTTATTAGATTTACATGCTGTCATGATGATTAAGCTTATTAAAAATGTATATATAGTTTTCATGAAAATGCTATTTTTTAATTGGTTACAGCTTTTTAGTTATGATTTGTTGTGGTTAAACAAGCCAAAATTTTCTGCTAGCGATTATCTTTTTATTTTCACTAACTTTTGTTAAAATACAGAAAAACAATGAATTATAATAGTGGTTTGAAAACAGTTATTTAATTCTGCTATTAAATCGATCTTTCTTTTTATCGTAAGAAATAATTCCACTTTTGTTCTCTCCATTAAATTCCATTGTCACATGAAATTCCTTACCGTCTTCTAAAGATTTAATTTCGGAAGTAAATTTATTATGATAGAAATTTTGTAAAAGAGCCGATTTCAAGAATATTATTGTCCAATCATCAAACGTCAAACTTTTTATTGGTTGATTATTCTCCTCATAATTTTCAAGAAAGATGCTGTGACTATCCAATCCGAAATGGTATTGAGAATGTGCAAAAGCATTTCTTAATTGAGATTTATAACTATCTTTTATTACATCATATATTTTAAGATTGTGTTTACGAAAAACTTCTCGGATATGATTTTTTACAAATTTGTATTTCGATTCACTTGGTACTACTACATTCCAATCATATTCGCGAGAGTCACACAAGTCCGCTAGTTTTTTAAAGTTTCCTAAATTATGCTTCGATTCCCATAAATGAGTATAAATCATTAATTCAATTCCTAATGAAAATTTAGAATCAGTAGAATTTTCGGATAAAAACCCATATTGTTGATTTAAATATTGAAGTAAAAAGTCAACTCTGTGGCGATCATATAATTCAACTTTTGAATTTTCTAACTGCCACGGATTAAATTTAGTTTTATTAACTACTGTATCGTAAGATGATCGAGCTAAAAAAAGAATGTAGTCGTTTTTATTTTTTTCATTCTTTTTAGCAAAATCGAATGCTTCATTAACCGCCAAATCAACTTCTTTCCTTATTTGGATGAAATCATTTCGTCTAATCATTTTAAAAGGAATAATAATTTAATTGGTTTCAATCAGTTTTAAACCTAAAATTAAGCAAAATTATCCGTTTACAACCGTTTACATTCAATTACATACGAAAGTAAATGTTTAGTAACCGAATCGAGCTTTTCTGCTGTCTCATCTTTGCCTCATCAAAACTTTTTATAAACCAGTCTGTTCAATCAGGCGTAAAAATTTACATCATGAATAACTTAAGAAACCGCGTACAATTAATCGGGCATTTAGGAAACAAACCAGAAATCAAGACGCTAGATTCCGGTAAAAAAATGGCAAAATTCTCTATTGCTACCAACGAAACCTACAAAAACAACAAAGGTGAAAAGGTAACAGATACCGAATGGCACAATGTGGTGGCCTGGAATAAAACGGCAGAAATCGCAGAAATGTTTTTAGACAAGGGCAAAGAAATTGCTATAGAAGGTAAACTTTCTACCCGATCTTATGAAGACCAACAAGGGGTAAAAAGATACGTTACAGAAATAGTCTGTCAGGAGTTGTTGCTTTTGGGAAGCAAGTAAAAGAGAGCCTTCGGGCTCTTTTTTTATTTAATTTTCAAAGTGAGTTGAATTCTTTTTCGCGCTTTGTCCACTTCCAAAACTTTGACAATAACATGTTGGTGAAGGTGCACAATTTCATTGGGATCGCTCACAAATTTATCAGCCAACTGAGAAATGTGTACCAATCCGCTTTCTTTGATTCCGATGTCTACAAAGCATCCAAAATTGGTGATATTATTTACAATTCCAGGTAAAAGCTGACCTTCTCTTAGATCATCAATAGATTTTATATTTTCGTTAAAAGTGAAAATTTTTGCTTTTTCACGCGGATCTAACCCAGGCTTTTCAAGTTCTTTTAAAATATCTTGTAAGGTAGGTAAGCCGATATCATCGCTTACATATTTTTGTACATCAATACTTCGTAAGACAGTTGGATTGCCAATGAGGTCTTTCAGATCAACCTTAACATCTTTACTCATCCTTTTTACCAAGGCATAACTTTCAGGATGAACAGATGAGTCATCAAGTGGGTTTTTACTGTTTTTTACCCTTAAAAATCCGGCACTTTGTTCAAAGGCTTTGTCGCCTAATCTGGGAACTTGTTTTAATTGTTCTCTGTTATCAAAAGATCCATGCTCTGCGCGGTACTCCACAATTTTTTCTGCCAATTTTGGTCCGATTCCGGAGACATAGCTCAACAAAGACTTGCTGGCCGTATTTAAATTTACACCTACTTTATTTACGCAAACCTCAACCACCTGATCGAGTTTTTGTTTGAGTTTTGTTTGATCTACATCGTGTTGGTATTGCCCGATACCAATCGATTTTTGATCGATCTTTACCAATTCTGCCAAAGGATCGGCCAATCGGCGGCCAATAGAGACTGCGCCACGGACCGTAACGTCATAATTCGGAAATTCCTCTCTCGCAATTTTTGAAGCGGAATAAACAGAAGCTCCGGCTTCACTGACTACAAATACTTCGATGTCTTTTTGGAATTGAATCTTTTTGATAAAAGCTTCCGTTTCTCTGGAAGCAGTACCGTTACCTATAGCGATAGCTTCAATTTTATAGGCATTTACCAAAGAAAGAATTTTTTTGGAAGCCAAAGGCCTATCATTCTGTGGCGGATGCGGAAAAATAGTTTCGTTGTGTAACAAATCTCCTTGTTTATTCAGGCAAACCACCTTACATCCGGTTCTAAACCCCGGATCGATAGCCAAAATATTCTTCTCTCCCAAAGGAGATTCTAACAACAATTGGACGAGGTTTTTGGCAAAAACTTCAATCGCGGCCTCATCGGCTTTTTCTTTTACCTGACCTAAAATTTCGTTGGAGATAGAAGGAAATAAAAGTCTTTTATAGGCATCTATCAATGCTAAGCGGATGTGTTCTGAACTCTCAGAATTTTGTCTGATCAATCGCTGTTCAAATTTCTCAAGAATGTATTCGTTATCCAGATCGATCTTTACTTTGATAAAACCTTCTTTTTCTCCGCGTAACATGGCAAGCAGGCGGTGAGAGGGGCATTTGGAAATCGACTCAGAATTTTCAAAATAATCTCTGTATTTCTGGGCATTTTCATCCTCATTTTTCCCTTTTATCACTTTGGTAAGAAAAACACCATTTCGCAAAAGTTGATTTCGGAGCTCATTTCTAAAATCTGTCCTTTCATTGATCCACTCTGCCATGATATGACGAGCGCCTTCAAACGCATCTTCAAAAGATAATACCTCTTTGTTTAAATATTTTTTAGCAATTCCCTCCAGATTCGTAGCATTTTGGCTCATGATGATTTTTGCCAATGGTTCTAAACCATTTTGCCTCGCGATCTCGGCTTTGCTGTTTTTTTTTCTTTTAAAAGGAAGATATAAGTCTTCTAGATCTGATAAATTATCAGTAAAAAGTATTTTATTTTTGAGATCTTCGGTCAATAGATTTTGTTCTTCTATCGATTTTAAAACGGCAAGTTTGCGTTTTTCTAATTCTTCAAATAAAACTTTATATTTTTGAATATCAGCAATTTGAACCTCGTCTAAGCTGCCTGTTCTTTCTTTTCTATACCTCGAAATAAATGGAATGGTACAATCTTCATTAAGCAATTGAACGGTTTGCTCAATTCCTGTTTTTGGCAGCTGAGTTTGCTTTTGAATAAAAGAGATGATCTCCATGAAATCTTTATGTTAGCTGATGGATTCACCGTTTTTTACATGATCCATACCCGGTTCTATAAAAGTGAGTTTCCCCTCAGTATCTTCGGTCATCAAAATCATACCATGGCTATCCACTCCGCGAAGATTTCTCGGCGCAAGATTGACAAGAACGGTCACTTTCTGACCAATAATTTCTTCTGCGCTAAAATATTCAGCTATTCCGCTAACAATGGTGCGTACATCAATGCCCACATCAACCTTCAATTTCATTAATTTCTTGGTTTTTGGCATTTTTTCTGCTTCCAAAATGGTTCCAACGCGGATGTCTAATTTGGTAAAATCATCGAATTGAATGGTTTCTTTTTGAGGTTCTGCAGGCTCATTTTCAGCTGAATTACTTTTTTTGGTTGCCTCTAGTTTTGCCAATTGCGCATCAATTTGGACATCTTCAATTTTTTCAAAAAGTAAGGTTCCTTTTTCAATTTTTGATCCTATGGAAAGAAGTTCTTCGTTTTCTGAAACCAAGTTCCAATCTCCGTTTGGCAATTGTAAAATACCTTTTAGTTTTTCTGATGTAAAGGGTAAAAATGGTTCAGATAAATAAGCTAATCCGGCGGCAATTTGAAGAGCGACATACATAATAGTCTGAACCCTATCGGGATCAGATTTAATTTGTTTCCATGGCTCTTCATCTGCTAAATATTTATTGCCCAATCTTGCCAAGTTCATCAATTCTTGAGAAGCTTCTCTAAATCTATATCTCTCAATTGAATTGGCAAGTATTTGCGGATATTTCTTGAGTTGTTCTAAGACTTCCAGATCAATTTGTGTGAATTGATTAGGTTTTGGCACAATTCCCTCATAATATTTGTTGGTCAATACCACAACGCGGTTGATGAAATTGCCAAAAATAGCCACTAATTCGTTGTTATTTCTCGCCTGAAAATCTTTCCATGTAAAGTCGTTGTCTTTACTTTCTGGGGCATTTGCGGTTAAAGTATAGCGCAAAACATCTTGCTGATTTGGAAATTCGAGCAGATACTCATGTAACCAAACTGCCCAGTTTTTAGATGTTGAGATTTTATCGCCTTCTAAATTTAAAAATTCATTTGCCGGAACATTTTCGGGGATAATATAATCTCCGTGAGCTTTGAGCATCGCCGGAAAAATGATACAATGAAAAACGATGTTGTCTTTGCCTATAAAATGAACCATTTTCGTATCTGCATCCTTCCAGAAAGGCTCCCAATCTTTGCCTTGTTGAGCAGCCCACTCTTTGGTAGAACTTATGTAACCAATGGGTGCATCAAACCAAACATAAAGTACTTTTCCTTCACCACCTGCAACAGGTACTGGAATTCCCCAATCCAAATCACGGGTTACCGCACGAGGTTTTAATCCGTCGTCTAACCAAGATTTTACCTGGCCGAGTACATTTGTTTTCCAATCATTTTTGTGTTCTTCTAATATCCATTGTTTTAGCCAATTTTCATAGTCGTTCAAAGGTAAATACCAATGCTTGGTTTCTTTGAGCGTGGGTGTATTTCCTGTAATACTAGATTTAGGATTAATTAAATCTGTTGCGTTATGGCTTGTTCCGCACTTTTCACATTGATCGCCATAACTTTCAGGATTTCCACATTTTGGACAAGTACCGACTACAAATCTATCTGCCAAAAATTGGTTGGCCTCTTCATCATAAAGTTGCTGAGAAGTTTCTTCTATAAATTTATCGTGTTCATATAAATTCTTAAAAAATTCAGAGGCAGTATCATGATGAATTTTTGCTGAGGTACGAGAATAATTGTCAAAACTAATACCAAATTCTTCAAAAGATTTTTTGATGATGGCATGGTATTTATCGACCACTTCTTGCGGTGTAATTCCTTCTTTTTTCGCTTTAAGGGTAATCGGAACACCATGTTCATCGGATCCACAAACAAATGCAACCTCTTTGTTGTTTAGTCTTAAAAATCTGGCGTAAATATCTGCCGGAACATAAACTCCTGCCAAATGGCCGATATGAACAGGACCGTTTGTATAAGGCAAAGCTGCCGTAATGGTGTATCTTTTTGGATTGTGCATGTACTTAAATTAAAGACCACAAAAGTAATAAAAACCACATAACATCTGTTTGACCCCTAATTTTAAAAAATGTTTACATTTACGTTTCTTAAAATAACTCTAATGCGTCCTATTTTAACACTTTTTATTACCTGTCTTTTTTTATTGCCAAACTTTGTATTAGCTCAAGATCAATCTGGATATGCTACCTCAATTACAAGGGATGTTGTTAAACCGCCCTATTTAAAAAAAGGGGATACGATTATGATATTGGCTCCTGCCGGTAGAATTAAAGATAAGAGTTCTGTAGATCAAGGAATTGAACTGGCCAATCACTGGGGTTTGGTCGTTTTTCTTGGAAATCACTTGTTTTCTCAAGATAATACTTTTGCAGGAACAGATGGAGAAAGGTTGGAAGATCTTCAAAATGCCCTGGATAACCCAAGTATAAAGGCCATTTGGTGCGCTAGAGGAGGTTATGGTGCGGTTAGGATTGTTGATGAATTAGATTTTACAAGATTCATGCAGCGTCCGAAATGGATCGTAGGCTATAGCGATATCACTGTATTGCATAATAAACTGAACCAATTGGGTGTAGAATCTATTCATGCACAAATGCCTTTAACGCTCAAATTGAATGAACCCATTCAAAAAGAATCTATTACAGCTTTGAAAAAGTCACTTTTTGGAAAAAAATTGGGTTATTCATTTGATGGTTCTACCAAGAACAGAAATGGAGAGGCAACAGGGCAATTGGTTGGTGGTAACTTATCGATTGTTTATAGCATGTTGTCATCAGATATTGATCTGAATATGGACGGTAAAATTTTGTTTGTAGAAGATGTTGGTGAAGCTTTATATCATATTGATAGAATGTTGATTAGTTTGAAAAGAGCCGGTTATTTTGAGAAATGTGCCGGATTGATAGTTGGAGATTTTAAATTAAAGAGCAATGAAGGAAACGAGTTTGGGGAAACATTAGAAGACATTGTAAACCGAGTAACAGAAGGTACTGATTTTCCGATTTTATTTGATTTTCCTGCCGGACATATAGATGATAATAGAGCTTTAATTTTAGGAGATATTGTTGAATTGAAAGTTTCTGATAATAAATCAAAACTGACCTTTAAATAGAGAACGGTTTGGCTTCACATAACGAACTCGGTAAAGAAGGCGAATTAATGGCTGTCCAATATTTACAGAAAAACGGATATGTTATTAGAGAACAGAATTACAGGTTTAAAAAGGCAGAAATAGACATTATTGCTCAAAAAGATAAAATTCTTGCGGTAGTTGAGGTCAAAACGCGATCGACAGATTTTTTTGGTGAACCCTACGAGTTTGTCAAACCTAAACAACAGAAGTTAATTTATTCTGCCATAGACGAATATGTTATTCAAAATGATCTAGAAGTAGATGTGCGGTTCGACATCATCAGTATTGTAATTTCTCCGCAAAAAACCAGTATTGAGCACCTTACAGATGCTTTTTTCCCTTTTTAATCTGTTCCAAAAAGGCGCATGATTTCTTCCACGTCACCGGGTTTTGCGATGATGGTTTTTTCGTTGTCTAAAACAAAAAAACTTGGAACCGAAGAAATACCATAAGATTTTACGAGATGACTTTCCCATTTTTCGGATTCCATAATATTAATGAATTCAGGAAAATTTTCAGTCATTGTATTATAAGATGCAAAAGAATTTTCATCCTCCAGACCAATCGCAATTACTTTTAGATTGTTAATTCCTAAAATATAATCGTGAAATATGGGCATTTCTTCTTGGCAGTGAGAACAAGTTGAACTAAAAAAAGCAATGACATAGTAATCATAGTCTGTCAATTCGTTCAAAGTTTTCTGTCCTTCAAGATCAGTCCAACTTATTTCTGGTGCCTGAGAGCCAACAGCCGTTTTCAAATCTTCTTTGGTCTTCGCGATAAATGCCCTGTTTTGAAATTCCGGAGCTAATTGCTCATATTTTTTCAAAATCTTTTCTGCCATGACCGCATTGTCTTTTGCCAAATATTCTGTGATCAAATTTTGATAAAAACGAGCTTTTAAAGCAGGGTCGAGTGCAATTTTATCTTCAATATCCCGAATGGCTTGCGATTGAAGATCGTTGGCAGCTAACATATTTTCAGCCTGATTTAAATAAAAAACATAATCGATCATACGATCAGATAAAAAAGTTGAATTTTTTAAGATTTCATCTTTAAAATCGAGCGCATCGAAAAAATGAAGCTTTGCTTCAGAAAGATATTCTTGCGGAATTTTAATTGGTTCCGGAGCGTTATATTGAGCACTTGCTTTTATAAAATGATAAGCTAAAGTATTGTTAGATAGACTTTCATATTTGCTTTGTGCCTTTTTTAATTCCTTTAGATTTTCTTTATATTTTTTCTCTAAACCGGCATTTAAAGATTGATCTTGATTGCTGAAATAAGCCATCTGAACTGTATCCAAGCGCTTTTGTAAGCCGTAAATTTCTGTGTAATAATTTCTGTAAATTTCGTTTTCTCTCGAATTTTTATACGCAATACTCAACATAGGTGAGTTTGGGTCGAACTCAAAAGCTACATTTTCTTTATTAAATAAAAACTCGACAAATTGCCTTTGTTCTATATCGTAATAAGCTCTTAGGATGCCTGGTTTTTCTGTTGCATCAATTTTGAAATCAAACTCGCCATCTGTCACTTCAGAATTGTTGAGGTAAATTTCCTCTCCATTTTCAATTTTGAATAGAAGTACCCAAGAAATATTCTCAGAAGGATCTAATTTCCCGGAAATTGAATATTGAGAGAATCCTGTAAAATATGATAGTAAGGCTATAATTAAAATCTTTTGCATCGTAGAATTTTAGAGCAAAAATAAGCTATTTTGATAGGATGACTAGCATTATTCAAGACTAAGCCTTTATCTAAATTCAATATTAATCCTTTATTAGCTTGGCAATATCATCCTCAGAAAGGTTGGTTTTTAAACCGAGTAAAACAAAATCATCGTCAGATCTTACTTCTACAACAACCTCTTTTATTTTGTTTTTTTCTTCAAGCGTAAAAACATTTACCTTATCGTTATCGTCTTTTATTTTGACCATTTCATCAAAAGTAGATTTGGAGATAAACTTGTCGAACTTCTTAGACATATTATCAGAGTTTTCTGAAAAAACTAATATTCGTACATGCTTGGCTTTTTTTAACAAAGGTTTAATTTCTTCATATTCTTCATCCGAAAGAAAGGAACTGATTAACGAGCTATTTAGTCCGAGACTAAAATCAGCCTCTTTTTGGTTAGTCTGGTAAAAATCGTTGAACGATGTTTGGGTAGCACAAGAGGTCAATAAAATAAAAGCGAATAAGAATAAAAAAGTTTTCATGTGATTATTTTTTAGGAAGACGAACTACAAACTAAAATGTAACAAAAAAAGCCCGAAAGATTTCTCTAACGGGCAAGGGAATTAAATTGTTATTGATTAGTTATAGTAACTCATTGGCCAAATTTGCCAACTCTGACCTTTCACCTTTTTCAAGTTTGATATGCGCAAATAAAGGGTTTCCTTTTAAACGATCTATCAAATAGGTTAAACCATTACTTTGCTCATCCATATACGGTGTATCAATTTGATTGATATCGCCGGTAAAAATAACTTTGGTTCCTTCTCCGGCCCTGGTGATAATGGTTTTAACTTCATGAGGAGTCAAATTTTGTGCCTCATCTATAATAAAAATGGCATTGGTTAAACTCCTACCCCTAATAAAAGCAAGTGCCGTTATGGTTAAAGCTCCAGATTCTTCTAACTCTTTAAGCGCTTTACTCTTTTTCTCATTTGTTTTAAATTGATTTTTTATGAAGGCCAAATTATCCCAGAGTGGTTGCATGTAGGGAGAGATTTTATCATTTGCATCTCCAGGTAAATAACCAATTTCGCGATTGCTCAATGGTATAATAGGTCTTGCCAAAATAATCTGGTCATACTTGTTTTTTTGCTCCAAGGCAGAAGCCAAGGCAAGGAGGGTTTTCCCAGTTCCTGCTACTCCTTGTAGGGCAACAAGCTTTATGTCGTCGTTTAAAAGTGCGTCTAAACCAAAGGTCTGCTCTGCATTTTTAGGTTTGATGCCATATACATATTGTTTCTCAACTTTCTGAATTTCATCCTGTTCTTTGTTGTATCTCGCTAAGACAGAATTGGTACAATTATTTAAAATATAATAGCCATTGGCCTGCTTTTGTTCACCTAAAAGTCCGTTTTCTTTAATGGCATGTTTCTTATAAATTTTTTTGATTACATCTGCGTCAATACCATCTATTATCGGAGAACTCTTGGAAACCGTCTGCATATTTTTTACTTTACCGGTTTCATAATCTTCGGCAGTAAGTCCGATAGCTTTGGCCTTAATTCTCAAATTGATGTCTTTTGTGACTAAAATTACCTGAGCTCCTTTTTCTGTTGTGATCAATCCGGTAGCCGAATTAAGAATTTTATGGTCGTTTTTCTTACTGGAATAAACCTTTTCGGCATCAATTTTTTGTTCAATATTATCGAGAACAACCTTTAATTTTCCTTTGTTTTCGCCAATACTGATCCATTTATTAAGCCCGTGATCTCGTGAAAGTTTATCTAAAAAACGAATGACTTCCCTCGCCTCAAAATTTTTGGTGTCATTTCCAATTTTAAAATTGTCTAGTTCTTCCAAAACTGTGATCGGTAGTGCGATGTCGTGTTCTTCAAAATTAGTAATTGCATTGTGATCGAATAATAAAACAGAAGTGTCAAGTACAAAAATCTTTCTTTTTGCAGTAGCTTTTTTCATACACTAAATTTTCATCAAAAGTTAGCAAAAAATCAGTGTTGGGTAATTTGCTACATGTTAAAAGAAAGAAAACTTATTAACAAGTTGTTAAATGGTTTTCAATAACTCAAGCGCTTTTCGAATGCTTGTTATGTGTATAAATGTGATAATCAGACGTAAGCCTTGTTTTGTTTCCTTTTCTTTCATCACGCAAATCTTCGGGTTCTGTTGTAGAAAAGACAAAATATCTGTAAACTTTTTGGTTTGGAAAAATGGACTTTGTTGGTCTGAAATAAAATAACCCAGCATTCTTTTATTTTTGAGCACAATTTTTTCCATACCCAATTCCTTGGCCAACCATTTTATTCTTACACTGTCTAAAAGGTCAACAACTTGTTCTGGCATTTCTCCAAATCGATCGATCAAGTTTTTTTGAAAAACTTGTAATTCTTCTTCGGTTTTTAAATCGTTTAATTCTTTGTACAAATTGAGTCTTTCTGTGATGACATTAACGTAATCATCTGGAATTAGAATTTCAAAATCGGAATCTATTTGTACATCTTTTACAAAATCTTTTGGCTTTTCGTCCTTGTAAAGTTCTTTGAATTCATTTTGTTTTAGCTCGTCTATCGCCTCATTTAAGATTTTTTGATAGGTCTCAAAGCCGATATCGTTAATAAAACCACTTTGCTCTCCACCCAGAAGATCGCCAGCTCCTCTAATTTCCAAATCCTTCATGGCAATTTGGAAACCACTGCCCAATTCGGAATGCAATTCTAATGCTTGAATTCTTTTTCTTGCCTCATCTGTCATCATATGATAAGGGGGAGTAATGAAATAGCAAAACGCTTTTTTGTTAGAACGGCCCACCCTTCCGCGCATCTGGTGTAAATCACTTAGCCCAAAGTTGTTGGCGTTATTGATAAAAATAGTATTTGCGTTAGGCACATCTAAACCACTTTCTATGATAGTAGTAGAAACGAGTACATCAAATTCATTATTGATAAAAGACAACATCAATTGCTCTAGTTTTTTACCGTCCATTTGACCATGACCAATTCCAATTTTTACATCGGGCAAAAGTCTTTGTAACATTCCTGCAACTTCTTTGATATTTTCGATTCGATTGTGGATAAAGAAAACTTGACCTCCTCTTGAAACTTCATATTGAATAGCATCTCTAATGGTTTCTTCGCTAAAGCGAATAACATGTGTTTCTATAGGGTGTCTGTTTGGTGGTGGCGTATTGATAACTGAAAGGTCTCTTGCCGCCATAAGTGAAAATTGTAAAGTTCTCGGAATAGGTGTGGCGGTTAAAGTGAGCGTATCGACATTCTCTTTTATTGTTTTGAGCTTATCTTTTACGGCAACTCCAAATTTCTGCTCTTCATCTATAACTAAAAGTCCCAGATCTTTAAACTTTACATTTTTATTCACAAGTTGGTGAGTGCCGATGACTAAATCAACACTACCATCTTGAAGACCTTTTAGTGTTTCGTTTCTCTGTTTGGTAGACCTAAATCTATTCAAATAGTCAACCTTTACAGGAAAATCTTTAAGCCTTTCGCTAAAAGTTTTATAGTGTTGAAAAGCCAAAATGGTTGTTGGGACTAAAACAGCTACTTGTTTACCATTATCAATGGCTTTAAAAGCTGCGCGTATTGCCACTTCTGTTTTGCCAAAACCGACATCGCCACAGACCAATCTATCCATTGGCTGATCGTTTTCCATGTCTTGTTTCACATCATGGGTAGCACTTAATTGATCTGGTGTGTCCTCATAAATAAAGCTTGCCTCAAGTTCGTGTTGTAAATAACTATCGGGATGAAAGGCATGGCCTTTTTGCAACTTTCTTTTGGCGTATAATTGAATCAGGTCGAATGCGATCTGTTTTACTCGCGTTTTGGTTTTTTCCTTGAGATTTTTCCAGGCATTAGAGCCTAATTTGTATACTCTGGGTACAGATCCATCTTTACCATTGTATTTGCTGATTTTATGTAAAGAATGAATGCTGATGTACAAAACATCCCGATCTCCATAAATAAGTTTAATGGCTTCTTGTTTTTTTCCCTCAACCTCTATTTTCTGTAATCCTCCAAATTTTCCGATTCCGTGATCGATATGTGTTACATAGTCTCCGATATCCAGGTTGGTCAGTTCTTTTAAGCTGATCGACTGTTTTTTATTAAAGCCGGTTTTTAAACGAAACTTGTGATAACGTTCAAATATCTGATGATCGGTATAGCAAGCTATTTTCAAGTCCTGATCTACAAAACCCTGATAAAGAGGCAATACGATTGTTTCGTAGAGTAAATCGTGATCTACATCTTCAAAAATATCGTGAAAGCGTTGTGCTTGTTTTTCGTTGTCACAAAATAAGTAGTTAGTTATACCTGCCTCCGTATTTTCTCTCAAATTATTGATAAGCAGGTCAAATTGCTTGTTAAAAACAGGTTGGGCTTTTGTGTGAAATTCAAAAGTATGTGATTCGTTAAATGTGTAAGTTGTGGTTCCAAATACTACTGTTGCAAAATCTTCGAGTTGCTTGAGAATTTTGTTTCCTTTACAAAAAAGGTCAGACGGAGAACTCAATTTGATTAAACTGTTCTCTTTGTTGAATGTTTCTTCGGCTTTGCTGTAAAGAATGTCTAGATCTTTTTTTAGAACATTCGGATCCTCAACAAAAACAACAGTTTTTTTTGCGATATATTTGATGAAACTCTCGCGCTTTTCTTCGAGCATTTTGTTTTCAACATTGGGCATAATGTTGATTTTCTTTTGCTTGTCGAGAGAGAGCTGTGTTTCGATATCAAAAGTGCGCAAACTATCTACTTCGTCTCCAAAAAATTCAATTCTGTAAGGATGGTCATTTGAGAAAGAAAAGACATCAATTATACCTCCACGAACTGCAAAATCACCGGGTTCACTCACAAAATCGACCCGGTTGAATTTATATTCAAACAACATTTCATTCACGAATTCTAAGGATATTTTCTCACCCACATGAAGATTCAAAGAGTTTCTGGTAAGTTCCGCTTTTGTAATGACCTGCTCGAAAAGGGCATCGGGATAAGTAACAATAACCGCTGGTTTTTTCTGTGAATTTATCCGATTTAAAACCTCTGCGCGCAATAAGATATTTGAATTGTCGGTCTCTTCTATTTGATAAGGCCTTCTATAGGAACCCGGATAGAACAAAATGTTTTCATCACCCAAAAGTTGTTCAAGGTCATTTAAATAATAAGCAGCTTCCTCTTTATCATTGCAAACAATTAAAAAAGGTTTATCAGTTTTTTTAAAAAGAGCTGAAGTAAAAAAGGAAAAAGAAGAACCTATGAGTTGAGATAAGAAGACTTTTTCGCGGTCTTTTTTGAGCAGTGTCGCAATCTGTTCTATGTTTTCAGATTTTGCATAACGCTGAAGTAAGATTTGTTTGCTCAATTTTTATTTTTTGCAAATATAATTATATGATCTTAATGCTGTCGAATTATGAAAAGATTAAGTTGAATATGCTGATATATTTTGTAAATTTGAGTGAATACAATACTGCTTGACATGGGTATTTCTGAATTGTTTTCAAATTATTACAAGAAGAAAAACATCGCTCATTTTGCGAATATTGTACGAATCGCTAAGTCTGATAACACGATCGATCCTGAGGAGCTTCAATTATTAAAGAAAATTGCCAAAAAGTATAATATTGAAGAGGCGGAGTATAAAGATATTCTTAAACAACCAGATGATTATCCTACTTTGGGTTCTATAGAAGAAGAAGAGCGTATTGAGCGATTATATGACCTTATCATGATGGTAGATGCAGACCACAATCAATCTATTCAAGAAATTAAGGTGTTGAGAAAAATTGTAACAGGCCTTTCTTTTCCATTGAAAAGAGTTGATGCCATTATCGATTTGACCCTTAAAATCGACATAGAAAATTGTGATTTAGAACAATTCAAACAAAAAATCCTGAAACTTACACATTCTTCTTAAAAACTATATTCATCATCCAAGTTAAAACTATTGAATATATTTTAGGTCTGTCTAAAAAAATATTTAAATTTGTATAAAAAACAATTGTGATTTCAGCAGCCGAAGAGAACTATCTCAAGACAATTTATAGTTTACAAAGAGATTATGGGAGTAGAATAAATACGAACCAAATTTCTTCAAAAATTCAGACCAAAGCCTCGTCTGTTACTGATATGCTAAAGAAATTGTCAGCTAAAAAATTGGTGATATACGAAAAATACCAAGGAGTTTATTTAACTGAAAAAGGCAAGAAAGTAGCCTTAAAAGTAGTTCGAAAACACAGACTATGGGAATATTTTTTAGTTGAAAAATTAAAGTACAACTGGGATGAGGTTCATTCTATAGCTGAACAACTCGAACATATAGATTCTGAAACATTGGTGGATAATTTGGAAAAATTTTTAGGATTTCCAAAGTTTGATCCTCATGGTGATCCAATTCCGGATAAAAACGGAAATATCATTGAACGAACATCAAATAATCTTTTAGAACTGAATATTGGAGATGTAGGAGTTTTAGACATGGTAAAAGATTCTTCAGAAACTTTTTTACAATATTTAGACAGAATTAAATTGGCTTTAGGAGATGAGGTAGAAATTATAGACAAAGAGCCTTTTGATAATTCTGTACGAATTAAATTAAGAAGCAAAGAAATCTTCATTTCTGAGGCTGTCGCAGAGAATATTTACCTAAAAAAAACGCTATCATGACCTACGACCCATTATTAGCACTCCTTATTTTTTTTCTAGGTTTTGTATTACTTTTTTTGCTGTTTAAGCCTGGAACGGGTTGGTATTGGATAATTAATAAAAACACAGAACTACAGGAAAAAACAATAAAAGAGGATATTTTAAAACAACTATATCATTTTGAAAATTCAGGAAAAAGAGTCAGTATAGCAAGTTTATCGGGAGTACTGAAAATAAAAGATAAAACCATTGTTGAGGCGATAGAAGACATGACAAACAGCGGTTTGTTAGAACAGGATGGTGAAATTTTAAAACTTAGCGATGAGGGAAGAAGTTATTCCTTAAAAATAGTCAGGGTACACCGATTATACGAAAAGTATTTGGCTGAAAAAACCGGTTATGACAAGAAAGAATGGCATGACAGAGCAGAAACGATGGAGCATCTATTAAATGCAAAAGAAACAGATAGATTATCACTTGAGCTGGGCTATCCCTTGTATGATCCTCATGGAGATCCCATACCTTCAGAAACTGGAAAGATTACACCTGTTCAAGGAATAAATTTATCCAAGTTACCTGTAAATTTTATAGGAAGAATTACACATATAGAAGATGAACCTGAAGTAATTTACAAACAAATTCTGGCAGAGAATATTCACCACGGTTCTCAAATTAGGGTTTTAGAAACCAACAAGAAAAGAGTTGTTTTTTATGCGGAAGGAGAAGAATATATATTGGCCCCGGTTGTGGCAGCGAACATAACCGTTGCTCCGGTTGAATCTGAGTTTGAAATAGAACAAGATGCTCATAGATTAAATAATTTAAAAGAAAATGAAAAGGCAGAAATTCTAGGAATTTCTAAAGAGAGTAGAGGAGAAAGTAGGCGTAGACTGTTGGATTTAGGTTTTGTAAAAGGCGCCACCATAGAAGTAGATCTTCCGGGCCCGCTTCAAAACCCAAGAGCATATTTAATCAAAGGAACCTCTATCGCCCTTAGAGATGACCAAGCTTCAAAAATTCTCATTAAAAAAATCTGACATGGAAAAAAAAGTATCATCAGCTTGTGAAACTTGCGGACATTTTAATCCTAAAGGGTTAAAAAGAATGGGAGTGAATACAGAAGAAAGCGATTTTGTTATAGCCTTAGCGGGAAATCCAAATACAGGAAAAAGTACGGTCTTTAATGCTTTGACAGGATTGAGGCAACATACAGGAAATTGGCCAGGAAAAACGGTAGTGCGGGCAGAGGGAGGTTTTATGTATGAGGAAAAGAAGTTTAAATTGGTCGATCTGCCGGGAACCTATTCTCTGTTGTCAACCTCAGAAGATGAGGAAGTGGCAAGAAATTTTATCCTTTTCGGCAAACCAAGTGTTACTATAATTGTTGTTGATGCTAGTAGGTTAGAACGAAATCTGAATTTAGTTTTGCAGATATTAGAAATTACGGATAGGGCAGTACTCTGTTTGAATTTAATTGATGAAGCAGAAAGAAATAATATTGAAATAGATCAAAGATCACTTTCCAGAAGTCTTGGAATTCCTGTCGTTCCGACCAGTGCCAGATTTAATTTGGGGATCAACGATCTTATTCAGACTATTTATGAAGTGGCTATGGGAACCATTGTCTGTCATCCTCACAGAATAGAAAATGTACCACCTAAAATTAAATCTGCGGTAGATCAATTATCTCAAGAAATCATAAAGCAGTATCCTAATTTACCGAATTCGAGATGGTTGGCGTTTAGGTTACTCGAAGGAGATCAGCACATTATCAATGCTTTACAAACAGGTGAATTCGTTTAAAGAGAGTTTTATGTCAGAAAAAAATACAAATCAAATCATAAATCTAGCAAAAGAATTGCGTTGGAAGATCGGTGAAGATTTTCATGATGATTTGGCAGAAGGTATATATGCCGATGCATCAAAAATTGCGAGTATATCTGTGCATTATCCCAATGAAAAAAAGAACCTGACTTTTGATGCTAAGATAGACAAGATCATCACAAGTAAAAAGTGGGGATTTCCACTTATGTTCCTAATTCTGGCAGTAGTTTTATGGCTTACCATTGTGGGCGCAAATTATCCTTCGGCTATGCTTGCCGATTTATTCTTAGATAAAATTCATCCTCTTCTAAAAAGTGGCGCACAAAATATAGGCATGCCATGGTGGTTAAGTGGTTTTTTAATTGATGGAGTTTATTTGGCTGTAGCATGGGTTGTTTCGGTCATGTTACCCCCAATGGCGATCTTCTTTCCACTATTTACTTTACTTGAAGATTTTGGTTATTTACCAAGAGTGGCCTTTAATCTTGATTATTTCTTCAAAAAATCCGGTGCACATGGTAAACAAGCTTTGACCATGAGTATGGGCTTTGGTTGTAATGCCGCGGGAGTTGTGGCTACAAGAATTATCGATAGTCCGAGAGAAAGGCTAATCGCTATTATCACTAATAACTTTTCTTTGTGTAACGGCAGATGGCCAACACAGATTTTAATTGCGACAATTTTTATTGGTGCTATCGTACCATCTTATTTGTCCGGAATTGCCTCTGTGGGCGCAGTCATCGGAATAGCTGTTTTAGGAATTTTTTTTATGTTTTTTAGCTCATGGTTATTGTCGAGAACAGTTTTAAAGGGTGAGGTATCTACCTTCAATTTAGAGCTTCCGCCTTATAGACCACCCCGTTTTTGGAAAACTATTTATACTTCTTTGATCGATAGAACCATTATTGTTCTATGGCGAGCGATTGTTTTTGCAGCTCCTGCAGGGGCAGTGATTTGGCTGATCTCAAACATACCTGTTGGAGATCAAAGTTTAGCGGCTTGGATCATAGATTCTTTAGATGGTTTCGGATGGTTGATTGGTTTAAACGGAGTAATTTTATTGGCTTATATTGTGGCCATTCCAGCCAATGAAATAGTGATTCCCACTATCTTGATGCTCACCGTTTTAGTTACTGGGGTGAATGCCGGAGAGGGTGCTGGAATTATGTTTGAATTAGATTCAGCAAATGAAACCGGGAATTTGCTCAGAGCTGGTGGATGGACACTCTTAACGGCGGTTAACTTAATGTTATTCAGTTTATTGCACAACCCTTGCAGCACAACCATCTATACGATATACAAAGAAACCAAGAGTTGGAAATGGACACTCTTGGCTACTTTATTACCTGTATTTTTAGGACTGATCGTTACTTTTTTGGTCGCACAAATTTGGCGTTTATTTTAATCCTTGACTTTTAAAACGATTCTATATCTTGCTTTACCTGATTGCAAATGTTCCATCGCTTCATTTACTTTAGCAATAGGAAACTCCTCAGTTATAGGATAAATTTCATGTCTCATACAGAACTCTAACATGGTTTTTGTCAATGCCGGACTACCAATAGGACTTCCACCAACTGATTTTTGCCCCATAAGTAAGCTAAAGGCCGGAATCTGCAAAGGTTCTAATACAGCACCTACATTATGGAATCTCCCTTTTGGCCTAAGAACATTTAAGTATTCAGACCAGTCTAAGGTTACATTTGTTGTATTTAAGATAAAATCTAAGGTACCTGTAATTTTTTTCATCTCCTCAGTATCTCGAGAATTGATCACATCATGGGCGCCCATTTTCAAAATTTCCTTCTTTTTATCCGGATTAGAACTAAAGGCAATTACTTCACAACCCCATTTATTTAAAAATTTGAGAGCCATATGTCCTAATCCTCCAATGCCGATAACGCCAACTCTGTCTGTTGGTTTAACATTGGCAATTAAAATAGGATTAAAAACGGTGATTCCACCGCATAATAGGGGTCCGGTTTTACTCAGGTCTATTCCTTTTGGTAAAGGAATTGCCCAAGACCAATGACATCTTACTTTTTCTGCAAATCCGCCATGTCTACCTACTATAGTACCTTGACCTGTTGAGCATAAATGATTATCCCCTGTCATACACTGATCGCAGTGCATGCACGATTCGGCTAACCATCCCAAGCCCACCAAGTCTCCTACTTTCAGGTTTTTTGTGTTATTGCCTAAAGCAACTACTTTTCCTACAATTTCATGCCCTGGAACAAAGGGAAATTGTGTCATACCCCACTCGTTGTTGAGCATGCTGAGATCTGAGTGGCAAATGCCACAATAGTGTACCTCTATCTCTACATCTTCATTTTTTAAATCTGGTAAATCGTATTGAATAAGGGAGAGTTTTCCTCCTGCCTCTTGAGCGGCATATCCTTTTGTAGTTGACATAAGTAAATTGGTTTAATTGATTGAAATCTAAATTTAAGGAAAAATTTGATCTTTACACCGCATTAATTTTAAAACAATATAATACATGAGCGTATCATGCTTAAAAGTTGAAGATTATCTCTTAGTCCAGAGTTGACATGTTATTTATGTTGGTATTTATCAGAACCGGGATTATAGATGCGATGACTAATTTTGACTTTTCGTCTAAATCATGATGCAGCCAAACTTTCTGTTTGTTAAGTGGATAATTTTGTAAGGCAGCTATTATTTTACCATTTTGAAAGAATTCATATCCGTATAAAATTGGAAAGGAAATGCCTAAGATACTGTAGGTTTCATTCTTTTCATTTTTAGACACTTCCAGGATGGAGATCTCCTTATTGTCGTAGGTTATAAGTCCGCCGAAATAATAATCTTCCATGCCGGCGTCCATAGGGGTAACTATTATACATTGCCATCCCTCGTTGTCATTTGTATTTTCAAAATTGGCGACGGTCTGGTTCAAATTTTTAACAATTTCGTAGGTAGGGATTTCACCAATATGGATATTAAAATTATCATTAACTTGGATATCCACATTAGTCACCAATCTATAAAAAAAGGATTTTTTATCATCTAGCTCTAATTCGCCTTTTTCAGTAACTTCAGCATTGATCGTATTTCCACCTTCATCAATAAGTGAATAGCTGTAATTATTTTTTGAAGAGGTTTTTACATCACTTTTAAACAAATTACCAGATTGAGTCGTTGAAATACCTAGTTTGACATTATCTGTGCTATAAGGACCGAATTTAATTTTTATAATATTACTTAGGCCTTTTCGTTTAATGGGAAATTCCTGACTGTTATTTTTCAAATCTTCATTAAGCAGCATTGTTTTTTGACCATAAATTTGCGTGCTCATACAAATGACAATGAAAAGAATAATTGCTAAAGGATTTCTTTTAAACATGACTTTTTTAATGGATGTACAGCTAAAAATATACTTAATCGATAAGTTAAATGACTTATAAAAAAGAACTAAAATAATTATACCCTCAATATAAGAAAAAAATGATGTTAAAACGATTTTAGACCCAGACCAAATTCTTGATTAGGTCTTAAAACACCTTTTTCGAGAATAAAAATATTTTTTACCGGGTCATTGATGAAATCTAGATGTCCATCTAAGTCTGCATATTCAATATTAGGTCTGCTCAAGGCAAAATGTAAACCGGCCGAGATCCCTAAGGCACTTTCGTCCAAACAACCAACCATGACCTCAATTTTTCCAGATTTTGCAACAGAATTAATGTGCTTGGCTTCTTGAATACCACCCACTTTCATCAATTTGATGTTGATCATGTTAATGATGCTATTTTTGGCTAAGTGGAATGCATCTGCCAATGATTTTATACTTTCGTCAGCCATTACCGGAATATCTACTTGCTTGGTGATTTTCGCAAGTTTTTTTCGTTTGTGTATTTTTGTGGGCTGCTCTAAAATTTCGATGCCGACTTTTTTTGTTTCCTCAACAAATTTGATTGTTTCTTTTTTGTTATAACCTTGGTTACCATCAAAGCGCAAAGCCAGCTTAGGATATTTTTGATGAACTTGATTCACTCTTTCAATATCTTCTTCTACATTTAGTCCGCCTTTTATTTTTATGATATTAAATCCTTGATCTACAAATTCTTCTACTTCATAAAGTGTTTCCTTTAAGGGTAAAATACCTACAGTAATACTCGTTGCAATTTCATGTCTAAAACCACCTAAAAATTGATACAAGGGCACCTCTGCTTTTTTGGCAAAAATATCGAACAGAGCCATGTCTACCATAGCCAAAACCGAAGGGCTTTTAGGGAGTAGAATTTTTAGTTCTGTAAGAATTTGAACATAATTCAATGGATTTTTACCCGTTAAAAAAGGAATAACGAGAGACTTAATTACCGAAGTTGTTTCGTCGTCAGATTCACCTGTAACTTCTTTATCAGGTGCTGCACACCCCAGACCTACAATTCTTCCGTCAGTTTCAATCTGAAGAAAAAAATTACTTGCATTCTTTATGGTTTCATAGGCAATGGTATAAGGGTTTTTAAGCTGTAAGAAATGACGTTCGAAACTAACTTTAGTTATTTTCATGGCGATGATTTATTTCTTATTAATTTTTGACTTAAGAACAGTGACCAATTCTTTTGCTCCGTATTCAAGAACATCAAAACAAGGCAAACCAGTTTCTTCAGTAATTTTTTGGCAAGCCTCTTCAATTTCAGATTTTTCCATTCCCTCATGATTTAGAGTTATGGCAATAACCGGTTTACCTGAAATAACTTGAAGTGCATGAATTTGTTCTTGAATATCGTGTAGTTTATAACCCGGAAAACCGTCGTATTCAAGTCGTTTTGGTGCATGCTGTAAAATGATATAATCAGGTCTTCCGGCAGCAAGAATTTCGAATCCGCCCGGATACGCAGGATTCATCAAACTTCCCTGACCTTCAATAACTATTACATCCGGTTTTGCTTCCTTCCAGGCAGAAACCACGGCATGTTCTATTTCCCCAGAGACAAAATCATTTATACAACTGTCCATGACCATAGAATATTTTGCACCCTGTAGCCAAGCAGTTTGCCCGGTGCCGATCATTTCGGCTTTTAAGCCTAGTTCTCTAAATGCATGTACCAATAACCACGAAGTTGTTCTTTTGCCGATGGCAGAATCTGTTCCCAAAACGGCTAATTTTAAGCATTTTACTTTCTCAATATCTCCCGTAAAGAAATGAAGTTCATCTCTATCTGGAGTTTTACGGATATCTCTTACTCGGCAATTGTTTTCGCTGGCAACTTTCATAATTTCATCATCTTTAGTGAGAAAATCATGTAATCCTGAGTCTACATTTAATCCTTTTTGCAAGGCAAGTTTTATTTCTGATTTATAGGATTTGGGTAATCTGCCTCCATCCGGGGCAAGACCTACCACAAAATTCTTTGGCTCTTTCCCCTTTTCGATTAGCTCGTTATATGCCGATGTGAAATCTGGATAAATTGGAATATTTTTCTTTTTTCCATCCAGTACTTCCCCTGCATCTTTTCCGGCGTATTTTGCATCGATTACCGCAACGACATCATATCGCTCTGTAAATCGAACTAAACCATGTGCAGTTTTTCCTTCGGGGGTGTTAAAAGCATTTTGACAAAACACGACGGCTCGTCCGTCTATACTATCTTTTTTCATGATTTTTAAAGATAAATTAATTTTTTGCGGTTAAAATGGCTACAATTTTTCCAGGATCTAATTCTTCTTTTTCTTGTAATTTTAGCATCCCGATCAATCCGGCAGTAGAAGCAGGCAATATTTTATATCCCTCTTTTTTTAATAGAAAGGAACTCATTTCTTTCATGTTTTTATCAGAAATGTTAAAAGCTCTTCCTTCAGATTCGCGAATCGCAAAAAGAGCTTCATCACCGTCAAAACTATGCCAATTAATTAAGGGTTCGTTGTATTTGGTTTCTTTGATGACTTTTGGATCTAAGTCAATGCAGCTAGCGAAACCCTGATTAAAAGATTGAATGATTGGATTTTTTTGAGTTGATGAGGCTGCAATCATTTTTGGTATAATGCTAGTTCTTCCCCTTTTGTACAAACTCACAAAGCCTCTGTAAATTCCTGCCAGTAAGGTGCCGTTAGAAACAGGTACAGCACAATATTTCGGTGCATCGCCAAGATCTTCATAAAGTTCATAGGCAATTTGTGAGTAGCTCTGAATTTGAAGGGGTGTATTACTTCCTCCCGGATTGGCATCATACCAATCTTTCTCATGGGCTATCCGGCTACTTTCCACAACAGCATCCTCATAACTTCCTTCACATCTTTCTATTTGGGCTTCTAAATTGGTCATTTCTTCGATCCGTTCGGTATGATAACTTTGCGGAATAAAAATGATACATTTTACGCCAGCTAATTTGGCCGCTAAAGCCATGGCTACTCCGTAATTCCCACAAGTGGCCAAGGTAACCGTATCAAAACCCCTACGGAGCGCATCATAAATCTGGGCAAAGGCAATTCGGTCTTTTTGTGTGCCGGTAGGATTATCTCCTTCGTATTTGATATAAAATTGCCTAAAATTAAACTCTCTTTCAATAGCTCTGGATCTATTCAGGCCGGTATCTCCCACTTCTAAATTGATAATATCTTCAAAAGATTCCAATCGGTCTACCAAAGATTTGGTTGGGTCTTTTACAAAGTCACTTAATGACAAAGCTTCTGCTGAAACTTTATTGCTAGATGATTTAACAGAATCGCGAATGTTCACTTTATCTGAATTTACGTTAACAATTATGTGTTCTAATTTATTTTTTTAAATAGATCAGTGTGGTTGGTTTTAAGATGTAAATCCATTTGAGTAAATGGAATTTCGATCTTATTTTCTAAAAATTTTTGATTGATGATTTTTCTGATGTCACTTTTGACTTTTTCTATTCTAAAGATGTTTTCACTGTAAAAAAGTAACTGAAAATCCAAGGAAGAAGGTCCAAAATCAAGAAATCGTACATCGATCAACTCATTTTTTTTCACTTCAGGATGGGCAACGGCACTTTCATTGAGAATTTTCATCACTAGGTCAACATTACTGCCATAGGCCACTCCAACATTTATTTTAAATCGGGTTCTTCGCGTTTGATGACTCCAATTAATCACTTTGCTTGTCGTAATCAAAGAATTGGGTATTATGATTGAAATTTCATCCCTGTTTTGCCCTTTAGAGGTGCGAAAACCTATTTCTTCAATTTTTACAATATCATCGTCTATGGTAAGAATATCACCTACTTTAATCGATCTTTCAGATAACAATATAATTCCAGAAATCATATCGTTAAAAGTTTGTTGTAATCCTAAACCAACACCTACTAGAAGTGCGGCAGAACCTGCTAGAAGAACGGTAATTTTTAAACCGATTGTTTCTAACATAAAAGCGATAGAAATCACCCAAATCACATATTTAATGATCTGAAAAAGGGCATAAAGATTACCCTTTTCGTAAGTGTTTAATTTTTCTTTTCTGTATAGCGCTTTCTGAATGATCCATAAAATAAACTTGGTAATGAGGAAAATAAAAAGAATTGAGACCAAAGAGTATACGCGAATGCTATACTCGCCGAGATGTAGTAATTCAAATTCTAAAAAATTTTTAATTGCGTTCACGGTTGTGGATTTCAAGTAGTAAAATTAGATAATTTCTGTCTTGTTAGATTTTTTAATGATAAAATATTCAAAATTGAAGTTAAATTTAAATCCATTTCTTTTTTCGGAAATAAATAATCATCGAAATGATTAAGGTAAGCATTACTCCAATCAATACAAAGTAACCCCAACGCCATTGAAGTTCAGGCATATAATTAAAATTCATACCGTAAACACCTACCAGAAATGACAAAGGAATAAAAATAGAAGAAATCACAGTCAGAATTTTCATGACCTGGTTCATACGATGACTCTGGATAGAGAAAAATAAGTTTGATGCGCTTTCTAATCTAGATGTTAGTCGGTCGCAATTATCAATCAATGAAATAGTGAAATCTTTTAATTCTACATAATATTTTAAATGTTTAGTTTGGATTAGTTTGGGTTTTTCGCGTTCGATTTTTAAAAAGATTTCTCGCAATGAGATCAAAGCTCGCTTGATTTGATCTACTCTAACTTTATGGGTTTCTATTTCTCTCAAGACTTGTGGAGATGGGTCTAGTTCCAGGTCGAATGAATTTATTTCAGATTCACTCACTTCTAATTTTTCTATGGTTTTTTGATAATCATCTAAAATGGCTTCAAGTAATAAACAAAGTAGATAATCGCAACTTCTATCTCGAATTATTCCTAAACCTTCCCTAATTCTATCACGGATATGGTTAAAGTGATCACCCACTTTTTCTTGAAATGTGACTAAATAATCTTCTCCTAGAACAAAGCTGATTTGCTCGTATTCAAGTTCTAAAGTGGAGGTAGCCATAAGAGATGAAATCGAAAAATAATAGTTATTTTCAAATTCCTGAAATTTTGAGACCTGGGCAAAATCCAGAATGCTGTCGATAATTAAATTGTGCATATTCAATTTATCGCAAACCGCTTTAACCAAATCAATTTCTTGAATTCCACTTAGATTTAACCAGTAGCGATATTCAGGCTCAAGAAAATTTTTGAGTTCATCCGGATGCTTTAGACTTGTGATTTCTAAATAATCTTCTTTCCTGTATTTAAAAAGTTGAAGCTCTGGGATAACATCCAATTTCCGACCTACAAAATGCCTTTGGCCAGGATTTTTTCTTTTTCTATTTCTTTTGCCCATAAATTATTTGCTAACCTGCTTGGTCATATGCTTTCTTAAGCCAATTTACCATAGCCCCACTTAGCTTATCCTCTGGTTTTAATTCTATTTGATGAGAACACATGGCGTTTTTTTTGGTAATTTCTTTTAACAATTCATCAGATTCAACATTCTTTAAATTTAGTCCTATTTCAAAGCGTGTTTTTGTGGCAGGGATAAGCATAACAAATTGTTTTTTGCGTCTGAGACTCACATAACTATTTTTTGGAGCTATGGTTATGTCTTCTCCAAATGCACTGATTGATTGAACTAATTCTCTGTACAAGGACAAAAAATGCTCTTTGCCTTTGTATTGATTGGCAATGAGATCATCTGCAGCTTGTGAATCTGCATCACTGTTTCTTGCTTTATGAGCCACAAGATTTGCAAAACCGTGAGTAAAACCATGCTCTTTTTTAAGAAAATCCATGATCTCTCTATGTTTGGTGAATTTTTTAACTCGTACCATTTTCACCCATTCTTCAAGGCTTTTACCTGTGTTTTTTTGAAGATTGTCTAACATGGTTTGTGCGGCCTGGTCCATTGTAATAGAAATTTAAAAATGAAAGTTAATCATTAAATTGAATTGAATTTATCATCTCAAAAAAATAAATTTACCTAATTTTATCTGCCAATCAAAATTCTGCCCGTGTACAGCCCTTCCTTTTTTAAAGTCTATAATGCCTCAGCCGGAAGTGGAAAAACCTATACTTTGGTAAAGGAGTATTTGAGAATCTTGTTATCTCATCAAAATCCAAGAGCTTTTCAGTCTATTTTGTGCCTTACATTTACGAACAAGGCAGCGGCAGAAATGAAAGAGCGTGTATTGACTACATTAAGAAATATGGCCTCTGGTAAAGAGTCTGCTATAGCCAAAGATTTGGAAATAGAATTGGAAGTTGCCCCTAGTGTATTAAATAATAGAGCAAAAAATATTTTAAGAGAAATTGTTGAAAATTATTCTGCATTCAACATTGTAACCATAGATACTTTTACTTATCGTTTGATTCGCTCTTTTGCACTGGAATTAGGTCTAACTACAAATTTTGAACTAGAATTGGATCAGAAAATATGGTTAAACGAAGCAGTAAATGATGTTATTTCAAAGGTGGGAGAAAATGAAGAAATTACGAAGTTGATTTTAGAATATACTTTAAATCAGGTTGAGGATGATAAATCATGGAATATAGCGGCAAACTTAAATGATATAGGCAGAATAAGTCACAATGAAAATCACGAGCCTTTTTTGGCCCATTTTGAAACCAAATCTATTCAGGATTTTGTTGCGTTCAAGAAGAAAATTCTGCAAAACCAGAAAATAATTGAAGAGGAATTTAGAGTAATAGGAGAACAGGCCTTAAAAATCATTGATGAGAACGGTCTTGATCAAGGTGTTTTTTACATGAATATACTTCCTAAATTTTTTGAACAAATCAAAACAGATTGTCAAGGGATTAGTGCAAGTAAGTTTACAACAGTGACAAACAGAATATTTAATCAGACAGCTGTAAATAAGGGTGCTTATCAAAAAATGCCAGGAACAATTGATGCCGTACTACCTACTTTAGAAAATTTTTTTAACCGAGCCAGTGTTTTATATCAGCAACAAAATTTAAACCATCTCTTACTCAAAAGTATTACACCTTTGGCTGTGTTGAGCGAGATCAACAAGGCTTTGCAATCCGTTAAGAAGGAAAATAACATTCAATTTTTATCTGAATTCAATAGATTGATAAGCAAGCATTTAAAAGAGCAGCCTGCGGCTTTTATCTATGAAAAAATAGGTGAAAAGTTTAAGTACTTTTTTATTGATGAAATGCAAGATACTTCGGGTATGCAATGGTCTAATTTAATTCCTCTTGTAGAAAATGCGTTGGCAGCAGGAAATTCCGGATTACTTTTGGTAGGAGATGCCAAACAATCGATTTATCGTTGGAGGGGTGGTCAGCCCGAACAGTTTATTGATCTCGCCGGTAAAGATGATGAAATTCAGAACTTCAATTCAAACCCTTTCGGAGTACAAAAGTCTTTACACCAATTAGAACGAAATTATAGGAGTTTTGATGAGGTCATTCAATTTAATAATTCATTTTTCACTTTTCTTTCGGCACAATTTAGTAACAATCTCCACCAAGATTTATATGAAATCGGCAATAAACAATTAGTCAATCACTTTAAAGGAGGTTATGTGCAGATTGATTTTTTGGATGAAATTGAGAATGCTCAAACAAGAGATGAAATTATTCCGGTAGAAATAGAAAAAATCATCCACGACTTGCAAGGAGAAATTGATCTTAACGAGATTTGTATTCTGGTTTCTAAAAACAAACAGGCAATCACCATTTCTAATTATTTAAATGAGGTTGGTATTGCAGTATCGAGTGCAGAAAGTTTGCTCCTAAAGAACAATAGAAAAATTGATTTTATTATCGAATTTTTGAAATACCTGAACAATACAAAGGATGAGCACGCTAAGTTTAACGCACTTTACTTCTTGTTTGACCATTGGCAAATAAAAACGGATAAGCATACTTTTTTTAAAGAATTAATTTCTTTAGATGGAGAAGAGTTTTATCTCAAATTGAAAACTTACGGATTGATTAATAGCGATTTTATCGGTTTAAACCTCTCTTTTTATGATAAAATTGAACAAATAATTAGAAGTTTTATGCTCGCTAAAACTTCGGATGCCTATTTGCAGTTTTTTCTTGATCAGGTGTTACAATTCACTAATAAACACGATCATTCTATCACAAATTTTTTGGAATATTGGGAATTAAAAAAAGACGAGCTGTCTGTAGTTGCACCCGAAAATAAGAATGCGGTAAATGTGATGACCATTCATAAGTCTAAAGGCTTAGAATTTAGAATTGTGATTGTGCCCTACGATTTACAAATGAGAGATAGAAATGATAAAAAATCGACTTGGCTCGAATTAGAAAGCACAAGTTATTCAGAAGATTTTGATCATTTTTATGTAAGTTATGGATCTGATTTACAGCAAATAGGAAATAAAGGAAAAGCAATAGAAGCTTTGTTTAGAGAGCAAGAACAATTAGACAATTTTAACTTGGCTTACGTGGCTTATACCCGTGCTATTGAGCAATTGTATATCCTATGTGATAAACCCAAAAAGGAAACTTTAGTGAAATCATCTGATTATCTAAAACTTTTTCTGAAGAGAAATCATTTATGGGAAGACGAAAAAAACACTTTTCATTTTGGAAATAAATCGCTTTCAATCGATGTTGAAAAGTCATCGACGGAAGCAACTGTGATTTCTTCATTCATCAGTACTCCATGGCAATCTCATGATATAACCATTGCTCCATCTCCTGATTTGTTCATAGATCAACAAAGTGAAGCTCAATCTTATGGTAATCTTTTTCACGAAATAATGGCAAAAATTATTTCTTTAGAGCATGTAGAGCCAGTTTTGCAGAACTACTTAGAAAGAGGTTTGATTAATTCATCAGAAAAAGAAAAACTGAGTAAAGTAATTTTAGAAATAGTAGAGAATGAAAAATTAAAAAGTTATTTTGCCTTAGGAAAAATAGTTTTTACAGAGAGAGAGTTATTGAGTGGCGATAAAGAAATTTTGATTCCGGATCGATTAATTTTTGACGAAAATGAGGTTACAATTATCGATTATAAAACGGGGAAAATCGATAAAAAGCATCACGTACAATTAGAAAAATATGCAGACTGTTTGAATAAAATTGGATTTCAAGTGCAAAATAAGATTCTGATTTATGTTCAAAAGGAATTAGAGGTCATTAATTTTTAAAATAAACAATATGAATGTCATCGATTTGATTTTAGCTGCCTTGTTAATTTTTGGGTTAATCAGAGGCTATTTTAAAGGTTTTATTGTTGAAGTGACTTCATTGGCTTCTTTGGTAGTAGGTATCTTTGTGGCTATCCATTTTTCACATTTCATAGCTAATATTTTAAAAGGCAATGTAGATTGGAACCCATCGGTCATTCAAATCGTTTCATTTGCAGGAACCTTTTTCATTGTGGTTATTTTAATCGAATTAGCGGGAAAAGTATTTACTAATTTAGCCAATTCAATTTTTTTAGGAGGGGTTAATAAAATTCTCGGAGCAATTTTTGGCTTGTTAAAAGTTGCTTTGATAACTAGCGTAGTCTTGATTATTTTTGATGGTGTAAACCGTACATTGCCTTTTGTTGAAAAAGAAAAAATAGAATCATCGATTTTATATAATCCTGTAAAGAATTTTGGCACATTTCTTTTTCCAAAAATCATTGCTACCAAAGAAAATTTAGAAAAGAAATAATCCCTAATTTTGCAGAAATTTTAGCCCGAAATGCCAAAACAAAAAAAAGAATACAAAAGAATTACCACCAGATCGTTATTTGAAATGAAGGCCAATGGCGAAAAAATTGCCATGCTTACCGCCTATGATTACACCATGGCCAAAATAGTAGATCATGCGGGGATCGATATTATTTTAGTTGGAGATTCGGCTTCCAATGTGATGGCCGGGCATGAAACAACTTTACCTATTACATTAGATCAAATGATTTATCACGCATCATCAGTGGTAAGGGCCATTGAAAGATGTTTGGTTTTGGTAGACCTTCCTTTTGGATCTTATCAAGGAAACTCCAGAAATGCACTCGATTCTGCCATTAGATTGATGAAAGAATCCGGTTGTCATGCGATAAAATTAGAAGGAGGAAAGGAAATCGCAGAATCTATTACTCGAATTCTTTCGGCCGGAATACCTGTAATGGGGCATTTGGGATTAACACCACAATCTATTTATAAGTTTGGTTCTTATAGCGTGCGTGCTAAAGAGGAGGAAGAAGCATTGAAACTAAAAGAAGACGCCAAGTTGTTGGAAGAGTTAGGTTGCTTCGGAATTGTTTTAGAAAAAGTGCCGGCAAAACTTGCAGCCGAAGTTTCAAAAAGTGTTTCCATTCCTGTAATTGGTATTGGAGCCGGTGGGGATGTCGATGGTCAGGTATTAGTTACCCATGACATGTTGGGTATGACCCACGAATTTAGTCCCAGATTCTTGAGGAGATACCTCGATCTTTACGACCAAATGACGGGTGCATTCGAAAATTATATCAAAGATGTGAAGTCAAGAGATTTTCCAAACGAACAAGAACAATATTAATGTTTTTTATTTCAACTTCAGTTTTGCTGAAAACAAATCAAATTCCATTTATTTTCATCCTTTTATTGTTTTTATAGTGTTTCCAACTAATCTTTGCAGAATTGCTTAGATTACTTGGTTTTGCGCTAATTTTTAACCAAAATTTAACAACAAAACTATGATCGAACCCTTAGATTTGTTGCCCTTAGTGTCCAAAAAAAATTCGTAAAAAAGAATTATAAAATATATTCCATGGAAATGCAGAATACGAGTGTAGATATTAGAGCCATCAATGAGAAAATTGAAAGAGAAAGCGCCTTTGTAGATCTTCTTCATTTGGAAATGAATAAGGTAATTGTTGGGCAAAAACATATGTTAGAGAGATTGCTCATTGGTCTTTTGGGAAATGGACATATTTTATTGGAAGGAGTTCCTGGATTAGCGAAAACTTTGGCGATTAATACTTTGTCTAAAGCGGTTAAAGGCTCGTTTAGTAGAATTCAGTTTACGCCGGATTTATTGCCAGCGGATGTGATTGGAACGATGATTTACAACATGAAGGTGAATGATTTTTCGATCAAAAAAGGACCCATTTTTGCCAATTTCGTCTTAGCGGATGAGATCAACCGAGCGCCGGCTAAAGTGCAATCAGCGTTGTTAGAAGCTATGCAAGAGCACCAAGTAACAATTGGAGATGAAACCTTTAAGTTGCCCGAACCATTTTTGGTCATGGCTACGCAAAACCCAATTGAGCAAGAAGGAACCTATCCTTTACCTGAAGCACAGGTAGACCGTTTTATGTTGAAAACAGTGATCGATTATCCAAAATTAGCTGATGAGCAAATCATTATGCGTAAAAATTTAATGGGTTCATTTGAAAAGATTAATCCGGTTATTTCACTAGATCAAATATTAAGTGCACGAAGTTCTGTGAAAGAAGTGTATATGGATGAAAAAATCGAAAAATATATACTTGATTTGATTTTTGCAACGCGTTTCCCGGATGAATATCGCTTGGGGGAATTGGCGCCTCTGATCAGTTATGGAGCCTCGCCCAGGGGAAGTATCAATTTAGCGATGGCTTCTAAATGCTATGCATTTATTAAAAGACGAGGTTATGTAATTCCTGAAGATGTGCGTGCTGTGGTTCACGATGTACTCAGACACAGAATAGGCGTAACGTATGAGGCGGAAGCCGAAAATATCACTTCAGTAGACCTTATAAATAAGATCATCAACGAAGTTGAAGTGCCTTAAACTAAAAAGTAGATCAGATTCAAAGTATTGATTCATCGAAATTAGATAAGTGGAAACCAAAGAAATTCTCAAAAAAGTTAGGAAAATAGAGATCAAGACAAGAAGATTGTCTGATCATATTTTTTCGGGTGAATACCACAGCTCGTTTAAAGGTCGTGGTATGACTTTTTCTGAGGTGCGCCAATATCAGTTTGGAGACGATATCCGCTCCATAGATTGGAATGTAACAGCCCGTTATAACGAACCTTTTGTGAAAGTTTTTGAGGAAGAGCGCGAGCTAACCATGATGTTGCTGGTAGATGTGAGTGCCTCTGAGTATTTTGGAACTACAGATCAGTTTAAAAGAGATATCATTACAGAGATCAGTGCTACGTTAGCCTTTTCTGCTATACAAAATAACGATAAGGTTGGCTTAATGCTTTTTTCAGACGAGATTGAATTATTTATTCCGCCAAAAAAAGGAAAAAGTCATGTGTTACGGATCATCAGAGAGTTAATAGAATTTCAGCCTAAGAGTAAGAAAACAGATATTGCTCATGCTTTGCGTTATTTGTCTCAGGTGATGAAAAAGAAGGCGATTGTTTTCCTGCTTTCAGATTTTATGGATAAAGGCTATGACAATCCATTAAAAATTGCAGCAAAAAAACACGACATTACCGGAATCAGAGTTTTTGATCAATACGAAACAGAATTGCCAAAATTAGGTATGGTCCCCATGTTCGATGTAGAATTGGAAGAAGTTGTACTGGTAAACACAAATTCCAGCGCGGTTAGAAAAAGTTACAAGGCAAATTACCTCGAACAAGTAGATTATTTTGAAAATACTTTTAGTAAAAGTGGCGCAGGAACCATTAGTTCTCGTGTGGATGAGAGTTATGTAAAAAAATTGTTGGGTTATTTTAAACGCAGAAATTAAATAGCTCAATGTGAAGATGGAAAAAAGAGAAAGAAATATAAATCACAAGGATAACTTAGGTTTGTCAAGAAAAAATTTCTTCGGTGCCTTGGTCTTTATTTTTGCCTTTATTTATGTAGGTCAGGCACAAGTGAAGATTTCTGTCGACACAACAAAAATCAGAATTGGCGAGCAAATTGAGTACAAAATTTTTGTAGATAAAGACACATTAAAAGATGTTGCTTTTCCTGTACTTAACTTAGATAGCCTGAAAAAACTGGAAGTAGTAGAATCTTTTAACGTCGATTCTATCAATAACCAGATCTTTAGAAAATATACCCTCACTTCTTTTGACAGCGGAAGATATATGTTGCCCAAACAAGGTGTGTTAGTCAATAATGTTGAGGTGTACACAGATTCGTTGTTTATAGATGTGACCACTGTAGAAGTGGATACGTTAAAGCAAAAACTTTTTCCGATTAAAACCATAGAAGAAGAGCCCTATGTTTTTGATGATTTTAAAGAATATTTATGGTGGCTGTTAGGCCTATTGCTTTTGACCTTGTTGATTTGGTACTTGTTAAAACGCAAGAAAAAATCGGTAGTAGAAAAGAAAATTGAAATTCCTCCTTTTGAAGAGGCAAAACAAAGGTTAAAAGAACTCGACAGTAAAAATTTAGTTAAACAAAACAGGGTAAAGTTGTACTATGTCGAGTTAACAGATATTGTGAGAACATTTATCGAGCGTGAATTGAACATACCGGCTTTAGAATCTACCACGGATGAACTATTGGATATCATAACCGATTTTAATGCTTCGAGTAAATTGGGCATTCCAAATGAAACTATTTTCAAACTAAAAAAACTTCTGCAAGAAGCCGATTTGGTAAAGTTTGCTAAATCTCACCCTATGGAGAACGAGATAGATTTGCACAGAAGAGATGCTGAAAATATCATTGAGATCATGCACCCCAAAGTAGAAGAAACAGAAAGAAAGGAGGGCTATGAATCCTAATCTCGAATTTTTAAATCCGGAGTTCCTCTGGTTACTTTTGCTCATCCCAATATTGGCTGCATGGTTCTTTTTTACCAGAAAAAAGGCTAATGCCGAATTAAAAATTTCAGGCACCAAAGGATTTGCACATAAACACTGGTCGACTAAATTAAAACCGGTATTATATATTTTGAGATTAGTCGCACTTTCTTCATTGATCGTTGCTTTGGCGAGACCGCGTGATGTAGAAGTGAGTAACAAAACCAAAACAACCCGCGGAATTGACATTGTTATGGCCATAGACGTTTCGGCAAGTATGTTAGCCAAAGATTTAAGGCCAAACCGTTTGGAGGCCCTTAAAGCGGTGGCCTCACGCTTTGTCACACAAAGACCAAATGATAGAATTGGAATAGTGGTTTATGCCGGAGAAAGTTTTACAAAAACACCTATTACAAGTGATAAAAGAATTGTTTTAAATACGATTAGAGAAATCCAATGGGGAGAAATTGAGGATGGAACTGCCATTGGAATGGGATTGGGCTCAGGTGTAAATAGATTAAAAGATTCTGAAGCTAAAAGCAAAGTGATTATTTTATTGACAGACGGAGTAAATAATTCAGGTTTCGTAGATCCTAAAACAGCTACAGAATTGGCTAAAGAGTTAGGGATAAAAGTGTATACGATTGGAATTGGCACAAATGGAACGGCTTTGTTCCCTGTGGCAAAAGATGCAAGCGGGAAGCTGATCTTTAGAAATGCTCCTGTAGAAATTGACGAAGACTTGTTAAAATATATCGCAAAAGAAACAGAAGGTCAGTATTTTAGGGCTACAGACAATGAAAAACTTGGGCAAATTTACGACGAGATCAACAAGCTTGAAAAAACAAAAATAGAAGAAATAAAGTATTATAATTTTAATGAGAATTATAGACCATTCGTCCTTTTGGCAGGTCTTTTGATTTTTCTTGAAATGTTATTGAGGTATACCCTGTTTAGAAGTTTTATTTAGGAATTATGTATCAAATAGAAGATCCTAATTATATTGTTTATTTCTCTGGCATCATTATTCTGGTGTTGGTTTACCTTGTCTATGTTTTTTGGAAAAGAAAAATACAAAGGAACTTCTTCAACAAAAAATTACTCAATAAATTAAGCCCGGACCGATCAGGTTTCAAATCATTTTTAAAATTATTGGTTGTGTGTTTGGCTTTAGCTTCATTGATAATTGCCCTCATGAACCCAAAAGTTGGTACGCAGTTAAAAACGGTAAAACGCCAAGGCGTGGATATTGTATTTGCACTTGATGTCTCTAAAAGTATGTTGGCCGAAGATATCGCTCCAAACCGTTTGGAAAAAGCGAAGCAAGTTATTGCAAAAGTAATCGATAAATTAGGTGGAGACAGGGTAGGAATCATCATTTATGCGGGTAGCGCTTATCCTTTATTGCCAATTACAACAGATCATGCCGCCGCAAAAATGTTCCTGCAAAATGCAGATCCAGATATGGTTTCTTCTCAAGGAACAGCGATCACCGAAGCGCTTGAACTGGCCAAAACTTTTTTCGATGATGAATCGCAGACCAATCGCTTTTTGTTCATAGTTTCTGACGGAGAAGATCATGAAGAAAATGCCGATAAATTGGCAAAGGAAGTACTCGAAGCCGGAATCAAAACATTTACAATTGGAGTGGGTACTACAAAAGGAGGTCCAATTCCAATTAAAAGTAATGGAAAGTTTTTGGGTTATAAAAAAGATAATCAAGATGAAGTTGTGATCACCCAAATGCATCCTGAAACTTTGGAAGAAATAGCCGCAAATGGTGAGGGTTCTTACCAAAATGGAAATAATACAAGCGCAACCATTGAGTATGTAGAGGATCTGTTGGTTAAGGCTGAGAAGAAAGAGTTTGAGACCAAGCAATTTTCAGATTACAAAGATCAATTTCAATGGTTCGTTGGTTTAGGTTTGTTGTTGCTAGTTTTTGACAGTTTATTGCTGAATAGAAAAACGGCTTGGATACAAAAATTGAATTTATTTAACGAAAAGAACAAAAATGAATAGGCTTATTTATCTTGCTTTCGTCTTGCCGATGCTCATTTTTGCGCAAGAAGAACCACAAAAAAAGGAGCAAAAAGAGCTCATGGCTGCACCGACGACTAAAGAAGAGCGCGCATTGGTGCGTAAGGGAAATGATTTGTTTGAAAAGAAGAATTTTGTAGATGCGGAGGTGCAATACAAAAAAGCCCTTGCGACCAATCCAAACTACCCTCGTGCGAATTATAATTTGGGCAATGCGATTTATGAACAAAACCGATTTAAAGAAGCTATTCCTAATTACGAATTGGCCGTAAAAGTGAGTAAAGACAAAAACGAAAGATCTTTGGCTTTTCACAATATGGGAAATGCCTTTTTTGCAGAGAAGAACTATGGTGGTGCGGTTGAAGCATATAAAAATGCTTTGAGAATGAATCCGAAAGATGAAGAAACAAGATATAACTTGGCCTTGGCTCAAAAAATGTTAGAACAACAACAAAACGAAGACGATCAAAATAAGGATAAAGATAAGGATCAAGAAAAAGATCAGGATAACAAACAAGATCAAAAAGAAGAACAAGACAAGGACAAACAAAATCAAGAGAATCAAGACGAAAATCAAGATCAGAATGATCAAAATCAAGATCAGGAAAACAAAGATCAGCAGAATGATTCCAAAAATGATAAAGATCAAAAGCAGCCACCTGAGCAACCCAAACCCGACCAATTGTCTAAACAGCAAATGGAACAGTTGTTGGAGGCAATGAGTAACGAAGAGAATAAAACCCAACAAAAAGTAAATGCCAAAGAGGCTCGCGGACAAAAAGTGAAGAAAGAAAAAGATTGGTAAAGTATGAGAATTAAAATTATATACTTTTTTATTCTTTTGGTACAGATAAGTTTTGCACAAGTTACGTTCAAAACAAATGTATCTAAAACTACTTTGGGCTTAAATGAAAGAATACGTGTTGATTTTACGATAGATAAACAGGGAGCAGATGATTTTACGCCTCCTGATTTTGAAAATTTCACTGTGTTAGCCGGTCCAAGTCAGTCTACAAGTTTTTCATCCATCAACGGTAAAACATCCTTCAAGCAAACCTATACCTATATCATCCAACCAATAGCCAAAGGGAGCTTTTTAATTGGTTCCGCATCCATAACCTATAAAGACGAAGTAATTAAATCTAACGCAGTTCGTGTTCAAGTAACCGATGCAATTGACATCCCTGAAGATCCAAATGATCCGAGGTTTTTGGCTTCTCAGAATATCCATTTGGTGGCGGAGATTTCAAATGATAATCCGTATGTAGGTGAAAGTATTTCAATCATTTATAAATTGTACGTCAACTTGAACAAAGTCAATGTTCAAAACACAAGAGAATTATCCGCACCAAGCTTTAATGGTTTTTGGAAACAAAACATGGAAGTGAGCGCATGGCAGGCAACTGATGGGACTTATAGGGGAGAGCCATATAAATATGTTGTTGTAAAAAAAGCATTGCTTATTCCGCATAAAGCCGGAGAGCTTGAAATAGATCCCTTAGAGATGGAAGTTATGGCGGGTGTGCCTATGGGGCGAAGAGATTTCTTCGGAAATATGATGTTTAACGATATTAATTTTGCTGCCTCAAGTGGTAAAAGAACCATTAGCGTAAAAGAACTGCCAGAAGTAGGTAAACCGCTCAATTTTACAGGTGCAGTTGGTAGTTTTCGTTTTGATGTAAAGGCCAACGAAACTAACTTAAAAGCAAATGAATCTACTTCAATAAAAGTGGAATTGGTAGGTAAAGGAAACCTGAAATTAATTGAATTGCCCAAATTTAATGCACCGGCAGGATTGGAAATTTACGAGCCTGAACACCAAGAAAAAATAAATACCACGATGAGTGGAATGGAGGGATCTATTTATGATCAATACGCTATTGTTCCTCAGTTTAAAGGGAAATTTAAAATTCCGGAAGTATCTTTTTCGTATTTCGATCCCAAACAAGAAAAATATTTTACCTTAAACTCAGATGCTTTAATTATCAATGTTCCCGAAGGCCAAAGTATGGATGGACAAGAACAGGTGGTTGCCAAGCAGAACGTGGTCGGTAATGAGAGCAATATTCGTTTTATCAAAACAAAAGCGACCCTTAAACCAGCCCAGGATAAAACTGATTTTTATGGTTCACCACTCTATTATGTACTTTTATTAACGCCTTTATTGGCTATTCCGGCAGGAATATTTTTAGGTAAGAAAAAAGAAGAAAGAGATTCCGATATTGTTGGAAATAAGCGCAGAAAAGCAGATCGTTTGGCTAGGAAATATCTATCTGAAGCCAAAAGGAATATGGGTAAAAAGGAAGTTTTTTACGAGTCGCTTGAAAGGGCTTTACACAATTATTTAAAAGCAAAATTACAGGTTGAAACTGCCGATATTTCTTCTGAAAAAGTAGCAGAACTTTTGAGAGAAAAGAAAGTTGAGCAAGTAATTATTGATGATTTTAAAGAAGTTTTAGACGATTGTAATTACGCACGCTATACACCGAGTTCTGATGTACAGATCAAGGAGGAATTTGAAAAAGCAAAGTCGGTTTTGGCAAAACTCGACCGTTTTTTATAAATAGAATGAATTATAAAATGGAAATATTCAGACCCTATTTTCGAAGAACCATATTTGTCCTAATTGGATTGATGCTGAGTTATGCCTCAGCTCAATCTGTAGATAGTTTGTTTGTGAAGGCGAATAAATTGTATCAGCAAGAAAAATATACCGAAGCCCTTGGTCTGTACAAACAAATTGAAGAACAAGGCATTGTTTCCTCAGAGTTATTTTACAACCTCGGTAATGTTTATTACAAAAGTAACCAGGTAGCACCTTCTATTTATTATTATGAAAAAGCTTTAAAGCTCAATCCTAATGATGGTGATGTTCTATTTAATTTAGAATTTGCCAAAAGAATGACATTAGACAATATTGAACCTCTGCCAAAATCTTTGGGAGATAAATACAGAGAGAATATTGTTTTGGGAACTTCTTATAATACTTGGGCAACTTTGGCGGTAGTTTTTGCCATTCTTTTTGCCATATTGTTTTTGCTTTATCACTTTTCGCGATATACCCACAGAAAGCGTTTCTTTTTTGTGAGTAGTAGTATTTGTGCCATTTTGGTTTTTGTGGCAGTTGCCTTTGCCTATCAGAACAAAAATCTCGTGGATAAAACGCAATATGCCATTGTGTTTACAGCTAATGTGAATGTTAAAAATGCACCTACACAAAACAGTGATATCAATTTTCAACTACACGAAGGAACCAAAGTGCAGATCTTGGAAACCTTAGACAATTGGAAAAAAATCAAAATTGCCGACGGTAAAATTGGTTGGCTGGATGCAAGTGAAATTAAAGAATTGTAATCTTATTTTATCCAGATTTTTAAATTTTCCAACTAGACATTTTTTTATCTTTATGGTTTCAATTATTAAACCATAAAAGATGTCCTTCAGAAGAATTACACTAGTTATCTTAATTTTATTTTTTACAATAAGTCATTATGCCCAGAAAGCGAGTCCTTTAGAAGGGAGATGGGATCTCGTTGTAGATAAAGATAATAAAGAATTACCCTCCTGGCTAGAAATTAGGCACTCGGGAACTAAAACTTTTGTAGGAAGGTTTGTTTATGCTTTTGGCAGCGCTAGACCCGTTGCAGAAGTAAAAATTTCTGGCAACAAATTTAGTTTTAGCATCCCGCCCCAATGGGAAGAAGGAGATAGAAATATGGATTTTGAAGGAGAATTAATTGGAGATCAGATAAAAGGTATTATGATTTACACTGATGGGAAACCTTATCCATTTGTAGGTAAAAGGCAGTCCGTATTTTCATCTCCAGAAAAAATTGTTTGGTCTAAGTCAGAAGCATTGTTTAATGGAAAAAATATAGAGGGTTGGCATTTAGATGGTGATAAAAACAAATGGACAGTGAATGACGGAATTTTGAGTAACGCAGGCGGTGGTTCGAATTTAATTACGGATGATAAGTTTGGTAATTTTAAATTGAAAGCTGAATTCAGGTATCCGAATGGAAGTAATAGTGGCATTTATTTGCGCGGGAGATATGAAGTACAAATTACTGATAATAAGGGCATGGAACCTTCTGATATCTATTTTGGTGGGGTTTATGGTTTTTTAGAACCTAACCAAATGGCAGCTAAGAATGCCAGTGATTGGCAAACCTATGAGATTACATTGGTCGGTAATCGGGTAACAATTATCGCCAATGGTAAATCTATTATTACAGACCAAACTATTCCCGGAATTACGGGGGGAGCAATTGATAGCCAAGAAGGTCAACCAGGACCAATTATGTTGCAAGGAGATCACGGTGCTGTTGAGTTTAAAAGTATAGAAATTATCCCTATTCAATAATAGCTTTTACGATTCAAACATATACTTTCACTAAGTTCGTTATTAGTGATAATTTTTTGAGGTAGAACAAGTTATAAAATTAAGATTTTGAACAAACCGGCAAAATTTCTCCTTTAGTCAGACGGTATTTATCAATTTGTTCCTCGCTGAGTTGTGCTGAGTAATTTAATTCTTTTACAGTAAAACCCGCACTTCTCAATCGGTCAAAATAGTCTCGGCCAAATACACGAACATGATCGTATTGTCCAAAATGGACAGCTCGTTCTTCCGGCGAAGTAATGCTAAAATCTTCGTATGTTTTTGCTCTATTTAAGTCTTGAGGAATTTGAAAAATACCCATACCACCGGGTTTCATTACACGGTACAATTCGCTCATTGCTCTAGCGTCATCTTCAATATGTTCTAAAACGTGGTTACATAAAATGAAGTCAAAGGTGCTGTCCTCAAAAGGGAGTTTTAAAATATCTGCTTTTACATCAACTTTGGGTGCGTAAAGATCGGCAGTGGTATAATCAAGGTTTTTCATTTTTTTGAACAAAGGCAAAAAACATTGTTCAGGCGCCATGTGCAGCACTTTTTTTGGTGAATTAAAAAAGTCGGTTTCGTTTTTTAGAAACAACCAAAGTAATCGGTGCCTTTCAAGTGATAATGTGCTAGGAGACAAAACATTTGGTCTTTGCTCGCCATAGCCATAAGGTAAAAAGGTACGAAAAGATTTTCCGTCAATAGGATCTGTATAATCAGATCCTTTTAAAAATGCGGCTAAGACAGGTCGAATCAAGTAACTCACCTTGATCAAATAGGGTCTTGGAAGGGTATTTAAAATATGAGAAAATAATTTCATCTGGAGAGTAGAAACGAACTATACCAAAGCTGGGTTTTGTCTGAATGCTAATTCTTCGTCACTTTCAATACCCAAGGCTTCGTGTACATATTTAAAAGTAGAAAGTAATTCTGGTTTTCCGTCAACAATGGCAACATCGTGTTCAAAATGGGCGCTTGCTTTGCCATCGGCGGTTAAAATTGTCCAACCATCGTTGAGTTGGTTTATTTTATGTGTACCTAAATTGATCATTGGTTCTATGGCAACTACCATCCCTTCAACAAATTTCTTTCCTCTACCACGTCTACCATAATTGGGCATTTCAGGATCTTCGTGCATTTTTTTTCCTAGACCATGTCCTACCAATTCTCTCACCACACCATAACCATGTTGTTCTACATAATTCTGAATGGCAAATCCCACATCACCTACACGATTTCCCGCTCTAAATTCTTTAATGCCAACATACAAGCTCTCTTTGGTAACCTGCAATAATTTTTTTATTTCAGAAGATACTTCACCCACCTCAAAAGTATAAGCGTGGTCTCCATAAAACTTATTCTTTAAGGCGCCACAATCAATAGAAATAATATCTCCTTCTTGCAAAGGATGCTTGTTTGGAATTCCGTGTACAATTTGGGCATTCGGACTCATACAAAGTGTATTTGGGAAATTGTATAAACCTAAAAATCCTGGTATTGCCCCATGGTCACGAATAAATTCTTCTGCCAATTTATCTAATTGTAAGGTGCTTACACCCGGTTTAACTTCTGAAGCCAACATGCCAAGTGTCTTAGAGACTACCAAAGCACTTTCACGCATTAGTTCAATTTCTTCTCTTGTCTTTATTTTTATCATTCCGAAGTGTAATTTGCCTGCAAAGATACTTCAAAAATTGAAAGTAGGAAAAAGCCCAAAACCGGGCTCTTTTGGAAAGGTTTAAGGTCATCATTTTAAGACTTAATAATTCGGTTATATTTGTTCTACTAAATTTATTTTTGTGTTAAGATCAATTATTTTACTTTGCCTCATTCTCATCTCTTTTTCTTGTTCAGACAGGCGACTTCAGAAAGAGTATCCCAAGATTGATATTCAAATTACAAACGCACTTATTTTAGATGGGGAAGGTAGTAAACCTGTAAAAGGCGATGTTTTCATTGTCGGCGATAAAATTGTCAAGATTTCACAAAAGAAAATCAGACACGATCATATTTTAAAAACCATCGATGCGCGAGGTAAATATTTAGCTCCGGGATTTATCGATTTGCATTCGCATGGTGATCCACTTGAAACACCCGATTTCGAAAACTTTCTTGCCATGGGCGTCACTACTGTTTCATTGGGTCAGGATGGATTTTCGCCCAATTATAATGATTTGCAAGAATGGAAAGATAAAGTTGAAGGCACAGGAATAGCTCTAAACATTGCTATGTTTGTCGGACATGGCAGTTTACGAGAGCTATTTGGCATCAATGAAAAAACGCATCCAAGCCAAGAAGAGATCATTGAGATGGCTGCATTGTTAGAACAGAACTTGAAAATTTGTTTTGGGATGAGCACAGGGTTAGAATATACACCGGGCTTGTATGCCGAACAAAATGAATTGCTTGAATTGGCTAAAATTGTGGGTAAAAATGACCGAATGATCATGAGTCATATGCGCAATGAAGATGATAATGCGCTGATTGAATCTATTGATGAGTTATTAGCGCAGGGCGAATTTTGTCGCGTTCATGTGGCACATCTAAAATCAGTTTATGGAAAAGGTTCTGAAAGGGCAGAGGAAATTTTAGATCATTTATCAAATGCAAGAAACAGAGGTATTGATGTTACTGCAGATGTATATCCCTACACAGCAAGCTACACCGGAATCGCCATATTATTTCCGGATTGGTGTAAAACAAACGAACAATTTGAGATCGCTAAAGTAGAAAGGAGAGAAGAGTTGAAAGATTTTATCAGAGCCAAAGTCAATTTCCGCAACGGACCTCAAGCCACACTATTAGGAACCGAACCTTACAAAGGTAAAACACTATTAGATCTGGAGAAAGAAATGAGTAAACCTTTTGAGGAAATACTTATTGATGATATTGGGCCCGAAGGAGCCTCTGGGGCTTATTTTGTCATGAACGATACCCTACAAAACACGTTGATCAAGGATCCGAATATTGGGATTAGTTCTGATGGGAGTGAAACAAGTTTTCACCCACGAGGACATGGAACTTTTGCTAAAATCATTGAAGAATTTGTGGTAAAAAATGAAGTGCTCACCTTAGAAGCGGCTGTTCGAAAAATGACTTCTTATGCAGCGGATATCTTAAAAATCTCTGATCGGGGAAGAATAAAGGAAGGAATGAAAGCAGACCTCATTTTATTCGATCCTTACAAAGTAAAATCAAATGCTACTTATAGTGATCCGTTTCAATTGTCAGAGGGTTTTGATCTCGTCATTGTAAACGGTAAGGTGGTAAGACAAAATGCTCAACTCAGTGGGGATAAACCTGGAGTAGTATTGGATCCGAATTGATGGAAAACTTAAGATTTAAGCCAACCGAATAAACCCTTTTTAACTTTCCTTTCAGGAGGTTTTTCTGTTTTGAGAAGAGTCTGGTATATTTCACCCCATCCCGGTAATCCGCCAACAGCACGATCATCTATAAATACATCAGCATTGATCTTACGGCTAACTTTGTTCGTAAATTTTTCTTCTGGAAAACTGTTGTTCACAGCATAAAATTCTAGACCGTTCTTTTTACAAAAATCTACTGCTTCCTGAAGTTTTTCTCCATGACGGTATGTCCATAGAATTAATCGATGTCCTTTTTTTTGAAGCTCTAAGAGGGTCTCGAAAGCAAATATTCTGGCAGGACCTATTCCTGGATATTGATCTTCAACAATGGTACCGTCAAAATCAACCGCAATAATTAATGTGTTGCGTGGAATTGTTCTTAATTTCGGTTCAGACATGCAGCAAATCTAAGAAAAATTGAACTATCAATTTACACTAATAATGATTTCTGTGTCATCTGTTCAGGTTGCTCAACTTTTAACAATTCCAAAATGGTCGGAGCAATATCTCCCAAAACGCCATCTTTGATTCCACCGCTATAATTTTTATCGACTAAAATCAATGGAACCGGATTGGTTGTATGAGCCGTATTTGGTGAGCCATCTGGGTTGATCATTGTTTCGCTGTTACCATGATCCGCGATAATGATACTGGTATAGTCGTTTTCAAGAGCAGTTGTGACTACTTCTTTTAAGCAGGAATCAACCGTTTCCGCCGCTTTTATTGCTGCTTCCATAACGCCCGTATGACCAACCATATCAGTATTGGCGAAATTGAGACAAATAAAGTCAGCTTCTCCCTTTTTTAATTCTGGTAAAATGGCTTCTTTGATATCATTCGCACTCATTTCCGGCTGTAAATCATAGGTAGCCACTTTTGGAGATGGGCATAAAAGTCTTTTTTCTCCTTCAAACTCTTTTTCTCTTCCACCGGAAAAGAAGAAAGTTACGTGTGGATATTTCTCAGTTTCAGCAATTCTGATCTGTTTTTTTTGATTGGCTTCCAAAACCTCACCCAGCGTATTTTCTAAATTGTCTTTAGGGTAAATTACTTCGACATTTTTAAAAGTCTTGTCGTAATTGGTCATCGTCACATAGTGCAAAGGCATTTTGTGCATGCCAAATTCTTGAAAATTTTCTTGTGATAATACCCTGGTTAACTGTCTACCGCGATCTGTTCTGAAATTGAAAAATAGAATTACATCATCTTCAGCGATCTTAGCAATAGGTTGGCCCTCTTTGTCAACCAAAATAATAGGCTTGATAAATTCGTCTGTTACGCCCTCATCATAACTTTTTTGAATACTTTCGGCCGCATTTTGAGAATGTTCTCCCACACCATTTACAACAGCATCATACGCCAATTTTACTCTGGCCCAACGCTGGTCTCTGTCCATTGCGTAATATCTCCCGACCACAGTTGCCAATTTTCCTGTTGTCTGATTCATAAAATCTTCCATGTCTTGAATAAATCCTTTACCAGACTTTGGATCACAATCCCGACCATCAGTAAAAGCATGTAGATAAACATTGTCAACTCCTGCTGCTTTCGCCGCTTTTAAAAGTCCTTTGGCGTGATTCATATGGGAATGGATTCCACCATCCGAAATCAAACCTAACAAGTGAATATTTTTACCATTCTTTTTTGCGTAATCAAAAGCATCCACCAAAACTTTTTCTTTGGCTAAAGATCCTGTCTCAACTGCTTTATTGATTTTTACAAAATCTTGAAAAACGATGCGCCCTGCACCTAGATTCATATGTCCTACTTCAGAGTTTCCCATTTGTCCTTCCGGTAAACCTACGTTTAGGCCATCCGTTCTTAGATTGGCATGCGGATATTTTTCTATCAAACCATCAAAAAATGGCGTGTTGGCTTGGTATATTGCAGATACTTTTGGGTCTTGGGTATTTCCCCAACCGTCAAGAATTATAAGGATAACTTTTTTAGACATAATGATGTTGTTTATTCGGCTGCAAAGATACGTAAGTATAGCTAATTGAACACCATTTTTCGAGGAAAGAAGTGTTTTAATTTAATCAAGAAAGCTTAAAATACATGAAGGGAAAGTATCTTGTAAATGGAGGAGATTATTTTAAAAGAAATAAGACAGATTCACTCCGAAATAATAGTTCAAAGGCTCTCCGGGATAATAATATCTAGGCGAGTTATTGCCAAATGCAGTAGCGTTTATTTGAAGCATAGAAGCGTATTTTTCATCAAAAAGATTATTCATTCCGAAAAAGGCATCAAATCTAAAATTTTGAAAAAAAGCATTTTGATACCCAAGTTTTACATGAAGCAATTGGTACGAATCTGCAAAAATAGAATTTGCGTCGTTCACAGGTATTTCATCAATAAATTGGTACTGTAAAGTGCTATAAAACCCTGGTTTTGTTTGAAAAAATAATAAAGAGTTGAAAACAACCGGGGGCACTCCAGTAACTTTATTTCCCGAGAAATCATTATCTAAATCTTCAAAATCTTGAAATGTATAAAGATTATAACTAAAGGAATTTCTATGCTTAATCTGCCAAAAATCGGATGTAAGAAGGGGATAATTCAGGTCAATTTCTATTCCTACAAAATCGGTTTCCCCGGCATTAATACCAACAAATTCATCATCACCGGTTCTCCTGGCAACGAGTTGGTCTTTCACCTTCATCTGATAGAGAGACAAACTATAGTCTAATTTCAAGTTTTTAAAAGTTCCTCTGGCACCCATTTCAAAATTCCAACCCGTTTCTGGTTTAATATTTTGATTGATTTGTCCGTCGGGTAGAAGGGTTTCTTCTAAAGTTGGCGGAGAAAAACCGTGGGCAATCGTGGCATATCCAACATGATTATCGAGATATTCATAGGAGAAACCGATTTTAGGAGAAAAAATATGCCCAAAGTTATAATTACCAGATGCGTTGTTTATTTCCTTATTGAACAGATCATCAAGTGTGTAAGTGGTATAATTCCAATTCATTCCCAAATGGAATTGTATTTTTTCTGTCAGCAAAAGTTTGGAATCGAAGAACAGGTTAAAAAATTGTCTATTTTCAACCAGATCAGAAATAATTTCACCTTTTACACTTCCCGATTCAGGTGGGAAATCGCGGTATAAATTTTCGAATGTTTGGTAATCTTTTTTATCTCGAAATACTTCAAAACCAACCGTCCAATTTAAATTTTTGTTGAAAAGGATATGTTCTGAGAGGAATTTACTTCGCAGCCCAACAGACAAGGTGTTTTCTTCTAAAATATTAAAAGGCCGATCTTCATCACTGGCTAAAAAGGTGGAATAAATACTTGTTTTAAGAGATGATTTGTCGTTAACAGAATAATTCCAAGAAAGACCAAATAAACCCTTTTGGTAATCTTCATTTCCTTTTGATGCTCCCCATGTAAAAGCAGCATCACTAGGATTATTTTTATACGTGTCAAAATCTAATGAACTCGGGATGTACGATTTTAGGCTGATATAATTACTTATAAAATTGAGCGTGTGTTTTTCACTTAAAAAATGGTTTGAGGTGAGGTTAATAATTTGTTTGTCGAGTTGATTGTTTTCCCGATAACCTTCGCTTTCGGTATTAGAATACAAAAGATTCATGGCGCCATTTTTTAAGGGAAGATCGGATTGAATACTGTATTTTCTCAAGCCAAAAGAGCCCATGGTAAATCGAATTTCTGGGTTAAAATAACTGATATTTCCTTTTTTCGGTATCCAATGGATAGTTCCGCCAAGACCAGCACCATAGGTGCTAGACGAAGGACCTTTGGTAATTTCTATACGTGCGATGGCATCCAATTCAAGATCGTCCATATTTGATTCACCAGAGCCATTGGTTAGCGGAATATCTTGGTAATAGGCTCTAATTTTGCTGGTGCCGAACAAAGTTCTGGATCCAATTCCGCGTATGGTGATTCGGTTGGTGCTCAATGTTCCGTTTTGCATAAAAACACCAGAAACTGAGTTGAGAATAGGTGCAATGTTGATGTTGTTTTGAATATTGATTTCATTTTTTTCTACAACTGTGGCGCCACCAGCATACGTTTTTAAAGAAGACGTAAAGTTATTTGAGGTTAATACGATTTCGTCGAGATCTTCGGACAAGGGGTACAAGTAAAACACTTCAAAAGACTTTGAAATGATGATGGTATCTGTTTTAAAACCCTCTTTGACAAGTACGTATTTTCCCTCATCTGACAGATCAAACTCTCCTTGTAAATTGGTCTGATAAACTTCGTTTTTTTTATTAGAAATAATCTCTGTTTGGCTTAGGGGAATTAGTTTTTCTCCATGAATAATTTTCCCGGCATATTGAGAATAACCAGCAAATGCATAAACAAATAAAATGTTAATTATTAAATGATTAAGAAATTTATTAGGGATTAACCACGCCATTTTTGATTCCGTTTACTCCTTTTTCTAAATCGAATACAAAACCATTCACGATGGCATACTTTACAACATTGTTTTTCATTAAAACAAATGAAGGATTCTTTCCTATTTTTAGTTGAGATTCGGGTTGTTTTGAGTTTTTAAGAATGGCTACCTTATTTACATCTACAATATTTACAGGATAAAAAGTGAACTTATCACTTGAAGGAATTTCGCTCATTGCTACATTTGTATATCCTTTTTTCAAAAGTTCTTCAAAATTGAGATTATCCAATTCACTTGCAGAATTTAATATTTTTGGATAGGTTTCTCCTAGTTTAAATTCCAGATTCTCTGCGTCTATAGTTTGATAACCATAATAGGTCGATAAATCTCCCACTTCGACAATAGTCCCTGAATAATAGAATTCTGTTTCTTCTTTATTCGCGCGCTCGTTGTGCATAAAGCCGAGATCAACAGTGTAATTTTCTCCCAACAAATTAAAATTCACTTTTTCGACTTTTAAATCAAAAAGTTTTCTATCATTTTCAGGAATTTTTCCATATTCTTTCAAATCTGCTTTTTGATAAGAACCATTGGCAATACTTTGCAAGGCACTCAATATAGAAACATAATTTAGCTTTCTGATAAACTGTTTTTCAGGATCGTTTTGATAACCTCCAGATTCTATTAAAATGGCGCTGGTACCCCATTTTTGGATATTGTCTCCAAAGGCGCGTGGTTCAAAAGAATCGTCATATCTACCCACTTGTCCTGGGGCATATTTTTGAAGGACCTTATTCATTTCAACAATTACTTTCATCGCATTACCACGAACATCGTTTATGGTTTTTTCATAATTATAGGCGGGGGCTAAAAAAGAAATCGTAGCAGCTTTTTCGGTACGTTCGGCATTGTAATATTTGCTTTGATCGTGTAGGTTAAAACCAAAAACTGCATTTAAACTATCTCTAGTATTTTTTAGGATGCGAGATTCAGGAGATTGTAATCTGAGTGCATCTCGGTTTATGTCTACTCCCAAAGCATTTCTCCTGGTGAACTTTTCAGCACCATCCGGGTTCAGCATAGGGATAAAATGCAAATTTAGTTTAGACAATAGCTCTTTATTTGATTTCAAATAATTGAATATATCAAATAGAGCCATGGTTGCTGTTGATTCATCTCCATGCATTTGAGACCAAAGCAAAACGGTAGTTTTTCCTGTTCCAACACTTACCATAGAAATACTTCTTCCCTCAATAGATTCTCCTAGTTTTTTTAACGAAAAACCATTCTCTTTTTCCAGAGAAGAGAGTAATGGTTGAATATCACTATGTTTAAATCTTCGATTTTTTATAGTCTTTTCGTGATATTGATCGTATTCTTTATAGAAAACATCACTATTAATTTGGGCAGAGGAGTTGCAAATAATAAAAATTGTCAATAAGGTCAAAAGGTATTTCATGTGCTTAATTTTTGGCTGGGATGGGTTGCCAGTTATATTTTTTTGTTGCTTTTCTAATGTTATTAATAAACTCTTCTCCGGGGTCGGTTTTTTCAGTTCTATACCCGTCATCTTTTTCTAACCAAAGAGGATGGTTTTCAAAAAGAGTATATTCGTAATGCCCGATCACATATTCTATGGCAGGATATTTTTTCTTTAAATAGTCGATAAGTTTAATGTTTGATTTTAATTGAGCCTGCGTCAATGGTTTGTTTTCTGAGCCTCCTACATTTTCTATACCTATAGCACAGTAATTTAATCCGATTACGTGGCGCGCCATATAATCCTCTGGCATCAAACGATAAATAGTTCCATCTTGATCTACAAGAAATTGAGAAGATACATTTAACGCTCCGGCACTTATAATCTCTGGTCGCCAGTTAGGCAACTTGCTGTCTTCGAAAGCAGCAAAGGATTTATCGAGTGTAGGTATAGCCGTCCAATGCACAACTACCATTTTGGGCTCGATTACTGGACTCAGTTGTTTGAGATTGTAATGTTCGTCCAAATATTGAAGGGTCAGATCAATTCTTTCTTGATCAAATCTTATTGGTTTATCAGTTATTTCGATTGATTTACAAGAAAAGAATAGAAAGGCAATCACAGCCGAAAATAAAAAGCGCATATCATTTTTTACGCAATAATAAAGATTTTAAAGCATCTTTCTAGATCTTAACTAAAAATTATTGAGGACCCACATAGCCATTTGCATCAATCGCTTCTTTTATTTCTTCTTTTCTGTGAGGAGAACTTGGGTGCGTACTAGAAAACTCAGGAACTTGTTGTCCGCCGGATGCTTCTTCTAAAATATTCATCACTTCAATAAATTCATATGGATTGTACCCTGCATCGATCATAAATTTTACTCCCAAACGATCACTTTCCAATTCATCTTCCCTACCGTATTTCATATTGATCACATTGCCAATCATCGCGGCCATTTGCGCTCCACCTGCATCTGCACCAGCCATTACACCCGTAACTACGCCTTGCGTTAGGTCTTGTTTTGCAATTCGCTCTGCAGAATGTCTCCCAACCACATGTCCGATTTCATGTCCTATAACTCCTGCGAGCTGATCTTCATTTTCTAGTCTACCAAACAAACCGGCTGTTATGAATACCTGTCCACCAGGTAATGCGAATGCGTTTACAGTATTCGGATCGCGCAATAAATGAAACTCAAATCTGTAAGGTGTGTCTTTAGCGATGGAACTGTTTACCAGCCTCGCTCCAACACGGTCAACCATTGCCTGAGCATCTTGATCAGGGTGTAAACCACCATACTCTTGCGCCATTTGTGGAGCACTTTGGAGACCAATGGCAATTTCTTCTTCAGTACTCAGTGAAATGTGTTGAGTTTTGCCTGTATATGGATTTTCTTCTGTTCTTGAGCAATATTTTAAATAGGAAAACAAAATGATGGCAAGACCTATGAACAATCTGATTTTAAAATTATTAGAGGTTCTCATGATGTAATGGTGATTTGGGGATTGTATTGTGCTAAAGATAAGAAATATTTAAGTTTTTTTTAGAAGTGTTGAGATTCTTATAAATCCTTTAGTTTTTTAAAAAGACGTAAATTTACTAGACTTTATAAATAATTATGAAAAGTAAAATATTGTCCAAGTTACCTAATCATCTTAAGACCTTTATCGTAGATCAGCATTATAATAATTATACAGCGCAAAATCACGCCGTATGGCGTTATGTGATGCGCAGCAATGTTGCCTATCTGAATAAGGTGGCACATCAATCTTATCTCGAAGGTTTGGAGAAAACAGGTATATCGATAAATAAAATACCGAAGTTGGAAGATATGAATGCCATCCTTTCTAAGATAGGATGGGCCGCTGTAACCGTTGATGGATTTATACCTCCTAATTCATTTATGGAATTTCAGGCCTACCATACATTAGTGATTGCTGCCGATATTAGAACTATCGAGCATATTACATATACCCCTGCTCCAGATATTATTCATGAAGCAGCCGGACATGCCCCGATCATTGCTAACCCTGAATATGCCGAATATTTAAGACGTTTTGGTGAAATAGGTGCAAAAGCGATTTCTTCTGCTAAAGATGATGAATTGTTTGAAGCCATCAGACATTTGTCTATTATTAAAGAAGATCCTAATACGGAAGCGTCTAAAATAGAAGAAGCGGAAGCCAGAATTGACGTGATCTCAAAAACAATGGGTAAGCCCAGTGAAATGGCCAAAATTAGAAATTTACATTGGTGGACAGTAGAATATGGTTTAATTGGAACAATTGAGGCTCCAAAAATATATGGTGCAGGTTTGTTATCGTCTATTGGAGAAAGTAAGCTGTGTATGAGTGATGAGGTTAAAAAATTACCTTACTCTATAAAAGCAGCAGATATTGAATTTGATATTACAAAACCTCAACCACAGCTGTTTGTAACGCCAGATTTTGCTCATTTAAGTCTAGTACTAGAGGAGTTTGCCAATTCGATGGCATTGCGTAAGGGTGGACTTGAGGGAATTCAGAAACTAATTAACTCCAAAAATTTAGGCACCATAGAATTAAATACTGGAATACAAATTAGTGGAGTTTTTTCTGAAGTAATAGAAGATGAAGGTAAAGCGGTTTATTTCAAAACCGCCGGACCCACGGCACTCGCTTTTAAAAACAAAGAAATAATTGGTCATGATAAAGAGTACCACGCAGATGGTTTTGGTTCTCCAGTCGGTAAACTCAAAAGAATCAATTTAGCCATTGAGGATATGTCGCCCACCGATTTAGAAGCTTATGGGATCTATGAAGGAAAAACTGTTGTATTAGAATTTAAAGGAGGTATTACGGTAGAAGGAGAAATTATTACAGGAAAGAGAAATTTACAAGGAAAGATAATCTTGATCTCATTTAAGAATTGTTGGGTAAAACACGGAGAAAGTATTCTATTTCAACCTGATTGGGGGATTTATGATATGGCGGTCGGTGCAAAAATCCTCTCGGCATATGCCGGTGTAGCAGACCCTGGAAGTTTTGGATTAAGGTTTGAATCGCCTAAAGAAAAGACTCATAAAATTCAATATTCTAATAAGGAACAAAATTTACATGGCTTATATTCTGAAGTAAGAAAGATTAGAGAGAAGAAGAATCTTGACAATAAATCAATTTTAGAACTTGAAAATATATTTTTGACATTAATAGCTGAATATCCAGATGATTGGTTACTATCCCTCGAAATATTTGAATTAGTATTTAATTTGGAAGTACCCTTAAAAAATCAGGTTTTAGCGCATTTAAAAAATCTTGCACTAAAACCCGAATTTAAAAATTTAATTGAAAGTGGACTTTCGTTAATAAAATAGTTAGAGTTGGGTAACCCTTAAAGTATTTACCATTCCTCTGGCCGAAACAGGCATCGAACTTAAGTTGATCACAAAATCATCTTTTTCGGCATACCCTTTTTCTAAAGATATCTTATTTATTTCTTCTACTGTATCATCCGTACTGATCAATCGATCATAGTGATAAGCTTTTACACCCCAAAGTAAATTAAGCATGGCTAAAATCCTTTTATTATCAGAAAATGCCAAAATATTCGACTTTGGTCTCCAAGCAGAAATTTGAAACGCAGTATATCCACTATGGGTTAAAGTGGTGATAGCTGAAGCTTCTATTTTATCTGCGAGATAGGCGGCTTGTTGACAAATTGATTTTGTAATAAACCGTTCATTTATACATTCTACCGTTGAGATAGGGTTTACAATAAGTTCTGAATGTTCAACACTTTGAATGATTCTTCTCATTACGTTAATCACTTCTAACGGATATTTACCTACAGAAGTTTCACCCGAAAGCATGACAGCATCTGCACCGTCCATAATAGAGTTTGCCACATCATTCACCTCTGCTCTCGTAGGCACCGGACTTTCGATCATCGATTCCATCATTTGCGTAGCAATGATCACCGGAATTCGATTTTCTTTTGCTTTTTTCACTAATTTTTTCTGTACAATAGGCACTTTGTCCATTGGAATCTCAACACCCAAGTCTCCTCTGGCAACCATTAAACCATCACATTTTTTTACGATTGTATTGATGTTTGTTACAGCTTCGGGCTTTTCAATTTTAGCAATTACGGGAATTCTATGTTCAGGAGATTCCTCTGCAATTAAATCGTGGATCAGGTCTAGGTCTGATCCATTTCTCACAAAAGATAAAGCAATCCAATCTACTTCAAGTGAAATAGCAAAAGACGCATCTTTTCTATCTTTTTTGGTAAGCGCTGGCAAAGATACTTTTGTGTTAGGAAGATTTACTCCTTTTTTGGATTTAAGTGTACCATTTCTAAGAACTTTTGTTTTTACCTCCTTTTTCCCATCAGTTTCTAATACTTCAAACAATAATTTACCATCGTCAACCAAAATATGTTCTCCTGGTTTAACATCTTTTGGAAACTTCTTATATGTCATAAAAGCTCTTTCAGAATTTCCCTCGCATTTTTCTGTTGTAAAAGTAAAAATATCCCCTTTTTTTAGGTCAGAATTTGGTGCCATGACACCCACTCTTAACTTAGGGCCTTGCAAGTCGGCAAGAACCGCGACATTAAATCCGCGTCTTTCGTTTATTTCTCTTATGGTTTTTACATTCTCTGCAATCACATCATAGTCAGCATGTGAAAAATTAATTCGAAAAACATTTACTCCGGCAACCATCATGTCTTCCATCATCTCTTTCGAATTAACCGCTGGCCCCAATGTGGCTACGATTTTTGTTTTTTTACGCATTCTCATATTCCTGTAGTTTGTTTTGTTCTTATTGATAAATAAAATCGGGATTTGTTTCAAAAATCAGGTTGTCCCGTGATTTCAGATCGTTAGGATCTATAGCATAAAGCGTCACGATCTGATTTATAGTTTTAATTTTTTGAATTATTTCTTTCGTTTCTTCATATGATAACTGACCATCCATTTTAAGAAAAAAATCGACTCTTTTTTTTTCAGGAATTAAAAAGGATTGAATTGGTTGATCATCAAAAAGATTTCCAATTTGTCTCAATTCAGTCTTGGCTTGAATATTTTTATTGGCAATCAAAGACCAAGTTGTCATTTTTTTTTCATCATCAAAAATATAGATCGAAAAACTACTTTTTTCATTTTTCAAGAACAGATCGAGATCTTCTCTATACTTTCTTAGCTTTAATTCTAATTTGTCATTTAATAAAAAGGCGAGTCTAAAATCTTCTAAGGGAGTATAGATGCCAAACAGAGTATAGTCGTGGTCATACTCAAAATCTATTGCTAAAATTTTTGACATATAATTCCTTTAAATGGAGAGATAAATTACACAAAATTAACAATAGTTCCATACAAAATTCAATATGAGGCTATGTTAACTAAAAATTTATCATTGTTCGATTAGATGCTGCAGCTTATAAAAGGCGCGTTTTGACGCTATTTCTTCAGCCTTTTTCTTTGATGTGGCTCTTCCCTTAGAAACCATTTCATTGTCTATAAATAATTTGACACTAAAATGTTTTAACACATCATTACCTGTATCTTCGTAAACTTGATACTTAATTTTCTTTTTATTTTTCTGGCACCATTCAATCAAGAGGCTTTTATAACTGGTTATTTTTCCTTCTAACTTTTCTATATCCACATAGGGTTCTATTACATTTCTGTAAATGAACTTTTCACAAAAGCTATAGCCTTTATCTAAATGAATTGCTCCAATAAAAGCTTCGAATAAATTGCCATAAATATTATCTCCAAAATTTTGATTTGGAATTGTTGAATCTACAAATTTCTTTAATTCCAGATCTTTCCCCAATTCATTCAGATGTTCTCTACTTACTATTTTTGATCGCATTTGTGTAAGGGTTCCCTCATCTGCATTGGGCATTTTTTTAAAAAGATAATTGGCTATCACTGAACCTAGTACAGCATCTCCTAAAAACTCTAACCTCTCATAATTAATAGGATGACCATTTTTATTGGTCTTTTTTAATGAGCTGTGGGTGAAAGCCTCTTTGTAAAATTCAAGATTCCTTGGGCGGTATCCCAAAATCTTCTTCATCAAAAGAAAAAACTCTTCATCCTGTTCAGAATGAGAATGAGTTATTTTTTTGATAAAATTCATCGCGTATTATTAGTCGCTTAATTTTTTAAATAAGATGCAAGCATTGTGTCCTCCAAATCCAAAAGTATTGCTCATCGCCATTTTAACTTCGCGTTTTTGCGCTTTATTAAATGTAAGATTAAATTTAGGATCAATTTCATCATCATCAGTAAAATGATTGATGGTTGGTGGTACAATCTCGTTTTTTATGGCCAAGATGGAAGCTATGGCTTCAATCGCACCTGCAGCTCCGAGCAAATGCCCCGTCATTGATTTGGTGGAATTAATATTTAATTTGTATGCAGATTCGCCAAAAACATATTTAATAGCTTTTAATTCTGCTACATCACCAAGGGATGTTGAAGTACCATGCATGTTAACTGCATCAACTTCTTCTGGTTTTACACCGGCATCTCTCAAACAATTCTCCATAACACTTTTTGCACCAAGTCCTTCAGGATGGGGCGCAGTAATATGGTGTGCATCAGCTGATAGTCCACCGCCAATAATTTCAGCATAAATTTTTGCACCTCTAGCTTTTGCGTGCTCATACTCTTCTAAAATTAAAGCGCCTGCACCTTCTCCTAGAACAAATCCATCACGATCTTTATCAAAAGGTCGAGAGGCAGTTTTAGGATCATCGTTTCTTGTAGAAAGAGCGTGTAAAGCATTAAAACCACCTATTCCTGCCATGGTAACAGCAGCTTCTGAGCCTCCGGTGATAAATGCGTCGCAATACCCTAAACGGATATAATTCATCGCATCTATGATGGCATTTGCCGATGAAGCACAAGCACTTACAGTTGCAAAATTTGGTCCTCGTAACCCGTATTTAATAGAGATTTGACCAGGAGCAATATCTGCAATCATTTTAGGAATAAAGAATGGATTGAATCTGGGTGTCCCATCTCCTTTTCCAAAATCTAGTACTTCGTTCTGAAAAGTTTCTAATCCACCAATACCTGCTCCCCATATTACACCAACTCTGCCAGTGTCCATTTTTGTAAAATCCAAACCTGAATCAGCAATTGCTTCGTCAGAGGCCACCATGGCATATTGGGTAAATCGATCCATTTTACGGGCCTCTTTCCTGTCTATAAATTCTTCGACATTGAAGTTTTTTAGCTCACAGGCAAATTGCGTCTTAAAAAGTGTCGCGTCAAAGTATGTAATTGGTGCAGCACCACTTACCCCATTCACAAGGCCATTCCAATAATCGTTTAAATTATTACCGATTGGGGTTAATGCACCCATCCCCGTTACAACTACTCTTTTTAACTCCATGAAGAATTAGAATTTTGGTTATAAAATTAGAAAACTACGGAATTTGACTTAAAAAGCCAAAATCCGTAGTTATTTTTATTTGTGGAAATTCTTATTTTTTTGCTCCCTCAATATAGCTTACAGCTTGACCTACAGTACTGATGTTCTCCGCTTGATCATCAGGAATCTGAATGTCAAATTCTTTTTCAAACTCCATGATTAACTCTACAGTATCCAATGAATCCGCTCCTAAATCATTTGTAAAGTTAGCCTCATTAGTAACCTCATTTTCGTCAACGCCTAATTTATCAACGATAATGGCTTTAACTCTTGATGCAATATCTGACATAATTGAAAGTTTTTAAATTAATATGACTGCAAAAATAATAACTTTCAAATTAATTACGCTCTTCACACGTAAAAATTTGATAGTTGAAGATAATTAAAAAGATTTAATTTTGCATACTAAATAGTTGAAGGGATGTTTTTTTCTCTTTTTCACAAGGAATTTTAGAATGAAAAGAATAGTCATATTTGCCTCTGGATCTGGGACAAATGCAGAGAACATCATGAATTACTTCAATAATTCGGATGAAGTTGAGGTAACACACGTGGTAACGAATAATGCTGAAGCATATGTAATTGAACGTGCAAAAAAGTATGAAATTCCAGTAAAAATATTGCAAAAAGGAGAGTTGAGATCGGAAGAATTTCAAACATTTTTAAAGAAAAATGCGGATTTCATAGTTCTTGCCGGATTTTTGATGAAAGTTCCCGATCAAATTATCGCAGATTTTCCATCTAAAATCGTAAATATTCATCCTGCTTTATTGCCAAAATATGGAGGAAAAGGAATGTATGGTATGCACGTTCATGAGGCGGTTGTAGAAAATAAGGAAAGATTTTCTGGTATTACTATTCATTATGTAAATGAGCATTACGATGAAGGAGCGATTATTTTTCAGCAAAGTATAGAAATAGAACCTAATGATAAACCAGAAGATGTGGCAAATAAGATCCATGATTTAGAGCAAGCGTATTTTCCTGGTATCATAGATGAATTGATTCAAAAGATATAGTATGGTTCATTTATATACAGATGGTGCATGCAGCGGAAATCCTGGAAAAGGAGGTTATGGAATAATTTTAGAGTGGGTTGGTAAACCATATCGAAAGGAATTCTCTGATGGTTTTAGGCTCACCACTAACAATAGAATGGAATTAATGGCAGTAATTGTCGGTCTCGAAAAGTTGATCATTCCAGGAACAGAAATTCTCGTTTTTTCAGATTCTAAATATGTTGTAGACGCAGTACAAAAGAACTGGTTATTTAATTGGGAAAAAAAATCTTTCAAGGACAAAAAGAATGAAGACCTCTGGAGAAGGTTTTTAAAAATATACAGACAACATAAGGTTAAATTTGTATGGGTGAAAGGGCATAATAATCATCCTCAAAATGAAAGATGTGATGAGTTGGCTGTAGAAGCTGCTCAAAAAACCAATCTAAAAGTTGATAAAGAATTTGAGAAAATTTATTCTTTGTAATGTGGTTTTTACGATGCTAAACCTATTCTTCGTTTAGTACACAAGTCATTAATACATTATTGTTTCTATCGTAAAAAGACAAATTTTCATTTTCAATTTTATAGTAAGAAATCTCATTTAAACTATTGGTAAAGGCATTCTCAACAGTCATATCTGCACACATCTTTCTTGTCATTCCAATTCTCGACATTCCAATTTGGGCGAAATCAAAAGTACCTGTACCCGGTTCAAATGTGCCAAAAAAATTGTTGCATCCAGCAAAACCAGATACTTTACCTTCTTCATTATCAATTTTTATGGTTGGATTTCGCTGAAATGAAACAACTCCTTTTAGATAGGTCACTTTCCAATCGTTGTATAAAGATATTTCTTCTTCAGTTTTCCTTTTTCTCAAAACTTCTATCAAAGTATATTTTAATGAAGATCCATCTGCGGGAGGATTCTTTATTTTAGTTTCTTTTACTTTGATTAAATATTCAAAACCTTCTTCGTAGTCAAAACCATCTATCCTTCCATAAAAATTTGACCAAGGGTCAGTTTGTTTTTCGCGAATCAGCATACATTTCTGCGGCGCTACGCCTACACAGTCAACCAGATGATCGGCTACATAAAAGGTTTTTGTTTTAGCTGAAACAGGAATAGCAAAAATAATACTCAGAAATAGGACAGCGGTTTTCATAAATCTAATTTAGTTTAAGACAACATCGTTTTTGCCTTTTTAACGGCTTCTACAAAGATATCAATTTCTTCTTTTGTATTGTAGAAGGCGAAGGATGCTCTAATAGTTCCAGGAATTTTATAAAAATCCATAATAGGTTGAGCACAATGATGCCCCGTTCTAACTGCAATTCCAAGCTTATCTATAATACTGCCAATATCATAAGGATGTATATTTTCAATATTAAAGGAAATAACACTTGCTTTATTTGTTTCTGGACCATAAATTTTAAGTCCTTCAATCTCTTTTAACCTTTTTGTACCATAGTTTAGCAATTCATTTTCATAAGCTGCAATATTTTCTAGCCCGATACCATTTAAATAATCTATAGCGGCTCCAAACGCGATTCCCCCTGCAATATTGGGTGTGCCAGCTTCAAATTTGTGCGGCAAATCAGCATAAGTTGTCTTTTCGAAAGTCACTTCACTGATCATTTCGCCACCACCCTGATAGGGAGGGAGTTTGTTTAACCAAGACTCTTTACCATACAGAATGCCAATCCCAGTGGGTCCGCATAACTTATGTGCAGAGCAAACATAAAAATCACAATCTAAGGCTTGGACATCTGGTCTTAAATGAGGTGTGGCTTGAGCCCCATCAATCAATACTGCAGCACCAACAGCATGAGAAAGATCGATTATTTCTTTAATTGGATTAATCGTTCCAAGTGCATTGGATACGTGATTGACAAAAACTAGTTTTGTTTTTTCTGAAAGCATCGCTCGGAAATTATCCATTTCCAGTTCACCTTTTACATTCATCGGAATCACTTTTAAGGTGGCTCCGGTCTTTTCACAAAGCATTTGCCACGGTACGATATTGCTGTGATGCTCTAGTGCGGAAACAATAATTTCATCATGAACGCCTAAAAGATCAGAAAATCCATTGGAAATCATATTTATTCCGTGGGTGGTACCTGAAGTAAAAATAATTTCATAGGCTTTACTCGCATTGAAGTGTTTCTGTAATTTTATCCGTGCATTTTCAAATAGATCAGTCGCTTCTTGACTTAAAATATGTACACCGCGATGAATATTCGCATTGTGATTGCTGTAATAATCGACTAAACAATCAATGACCTGCTGAGGTTTTTGAGAAGTGGCGGCGTTATCAAAATAAACAAGAGGTTTCCCATTTACCTTCCTCTTTAAAATGGGAAAATCTTCTCTAATCTTTTCTATATTTAGCATATTTTCTTTAGAATGATTCTAAATACAAAGATAATAAACATATACCTACTGTTTTTAAATTGACAAGAATTATTCTCATTTTTGCAAATTATATTTGAGTGATCATGAAAAAGAAATTTATAGCTATTTTATTTTTGACCGTTGGGGCACTAACATATCTCATACTGTCCTATTATCCCAGGCTAACTATTGTTACGGGATTTAGTGCCAAGAGCGTGGCCAGTGGTATATTTTTTGCCAATCGATCACAAGCTTCTATCGAGGAGGGTGACAATGATTTTTCTCTTTTGCCCATGGCGGAAAACGAAGTGGACTTTGAAGAAAGAACTGTTAGATCTTCAATAATTAATTTTAAGAACAGAAAGGCGGTTTATAGAGATGGGTTGGGAGCTACCCTCTTGCCAGAAAACCCCAGTGGATCTGGTAATATGCTTAGGCCGAACAGGAAGCGAAGTAAAGTAAATCTACCTTATCCCTATGGGGATCTGCCTCAAAAGGACACTGTTTTTGGAGAAATTGATCAAGAAAAGCTCGTCTCAGCGATCAATAATGCATTTGATCAGGTTGAAAAAAGAGAGAAAGGAACTCGTTCTGTACTTGTGGTTTATAAAGATCAAATTATTGGGGAAAAGTATGCTGAAGGATTTGATGAAAGTACACCGATTTTGGGTTGGTCTATGACAAAAAGTATTACGGCAACTATTTATGGCATTCTTCAAAAAAAGGGAAGGATCAACATATATGAAAAAACAGGTGTTGCTGAATGGCAAAATGACGCTAGAGCTCAGATTACTTTTGACAATTTGTTGCAAATGAATAGCGGTTTAGAATGGAATGAGGATTACGCTGACATCTCTGATGTTACGAGTATGCTCTACGAGGCCGAGGAAATGGGTAAAGTTCAATTGGAAAAGCCCCAGACAGGTAAGGCTGGCGAATCTTGGAATTACTCTTCCGGCACGTCCAATTTATTAGCGGGTTATTTGTTGCGAAATATTTTACAAGATCACCAGACTTATCTCGATTTTTGGTATGCTGAATTACTAGATAGAATTGGAATGCATTCAGCACTAATAGAGACTGATTTTCATGGTAATTTTGTAGGATCTTCTTACGCCTGGGCAACCACAAGAGATTGGGCAAAATTTGGTTTACTTTATTTACACCAAGGAAACTGGAATTGGGAACAAATTTTTGATCCAGAATGGGCAGATTATGTTTCCACTCCAACAAATGGTTCAAATGGTAGGTACGGCGGTCATTTTTGGCTTAATGCTGGCGGTCATTTTCCAGATGTGCCCAGAGACATGTATTCTGCCAATGGGTTCCAAGGCCAGACTGTTGCTATTATACCTTCAAAAGATTTGGTAATTGTCAGAATGGGTTTGGTAGAGGATCCGGATTTTGATTTTAACCATTTTTTATCTGAAGTAATAAACTCGATCAAATAATTTAAAGGATTAGATTTAACTTCAGGTTTTCTAAAATTATAAAGCTTTATACTCAGAAAACCTAAAAACATCTTACATGTGGTATTCAATGTTTTAATGAGGTGCAATTATAACAATACCAAGTGCAGATTTCAAGATCAACCTTAGCATCCCCAAAAAATCAAATTATTATAAAGGATAGTTCTTTTACTATATCTGAAGATCGAGGTCAACTTTTAATTTTTTTGCAATCAATTTTGAGACTCTGCTTTTAAGTGCAGGAATTTTGATTTTGGTAACCACATCATTTCCAAAAGCAAAAAGTAACATCGCTTTGGCTTCTTTTCTTGGAATTCCTCTGCTCTGCAAGTAAAACAAGGCCTTTTCATCTAATTGCCCGATGGTACAGCCATGTGAACATTTTACATCATCAGCAAAAATTTCGAGTTGAGGTTTTGCATTTATCGTTGCTTTATCTCCTATGAGTACATTGTCATTTTGCTGGTAAGCATTTGTTTTTTGTGCTAATCTGTCTACATAAACTTTTCCATTAAACACACCTGTAGATTGGTCATCATAGATGCCTTTGTACATTTCATGACTTTCGCAATTTTCATGTTTGTGATGAACAAGTGTATGGTTGTCTACGTGCTGTTTTCCTTCGATAATAGTAATTCCATTTAAATGGGAGGTTATTCTCTCACCTAAATGAGTAAATTCCAAATTATTTCTAGTCAATTTTCCGCCAAACGAAAAGGTATTCACAGAAGCAATACTACTTTCCTTTTGTTGAACATAGGTGTTATCTATTAAAGAGGCATTCAAATTATCATTTTGTAATTTATAATAATCTACAATGGCGCGTTTATTCGCAAAAATCTCTGTTACAGAATTGGTTAAAACCACATTGTTAGAGAGGCTCTGGTGACGCTCAATAATTTGTACATGTGCATTTTCTCCTACAACGACTAAATTACGAGGTTGAAGCATTAGTTCCTTTTCGTTTCCTGTAGAGAAATAAATTATTTGAATTGGCTTTTCGAGTACCGTATTTTTAGGGATATTAATGAAAGCACCTTCTTTTGAAAAAGCTGTATTTAAACAGGTTAAACTCTCATTTTTTGATGCAGCTTTTCCAAAATAATGATCGATTACCATTTTATATTTGGGCTGTTTAAGGGCTGAGGATATCAAACAAACATCACCTTCTTCATGAGTTGTTTGAGATAAAAAGGAACTATAAACACCATCGATAAAAACCACACGGTAGGTATCCATTTCATGTAGAAAATATTGCTTGACATCTTTAAATTCTACAGCATTTTCTTGATCGGAAAATACACTAAAATCATATTTTAGCAGGTTGTTTAAAGAAGTGTATTTCCATTCCTCATCTTTTTTCGTAGGAAAACCTAATTTTTCAAATTGAGCAATCGCTTCCGTTCGCAATTCGTGAACGTTAGAATCCAAATCGATATTTCCTCGATTTTCGAACGCCATAAATGAGGCCACTAGTTTATCTTTTAAATCCATTTTTCAATACTTAAAAATATTTGACCAAACGTAGGTCTTCAATTTATTTTACCCAATCATAACCTTTAGCTTCTAGCTCATTGGCTAGTTCTTTTTCTCCTGATTTTACTATTTTTCCATCGTACAAAACATGCACAAAATCAGGAATGATATAGTCTAAAAGTCTTTGGTAATGAGTAATAACAATGGTGGCGTTTTCTGAAGTTTTTAATTTGTTAACCCCATTTGCAACAATTTTAAGCGCGTCAATGTCAAGCCCAGAATCAGTTTCATCCAAAATAGCCAATTTTGGCTCTAACATGGCCATTTGAAAGATTTCATTTCTTTTTTTCTCACCACCAGAAAAACCTTCATTAAGGGATCTAGATAAAAACTTACGATCCATTTCCAGCAATTCAGATTTTTCTCTTATCAACTTAAGCATGTCTTTGGCTGGAAGTTCTTCTAATCCGCGAGCTTTTCTATTAGCATTTATAGCGGTTTTGATAAAATTTGTTGTTGTAACACCTGGTATTTCAATGGGATATTGAAAAGATAAAAACACTCCTTTATGAGCTCTTTCATCTGGAGATAAGTCTAAAATACTTTCTCCATTAAATAAAATATCGCCTTCAAAAACTTCGAAACTTTCGTTTCCGGCAATCACAGAAGAAAGTGTACTTTTTCCAGACCCGTTAGGACCCATAATGGCATGAACTTCGCCCGGTTTGATAATTAAATCAATTCCTTTTAAAATTTCTTTATCGCCTATACCGGCATGTAAATTTCTAATTTCTAACATGTTATTTGATTTCAATTCTATAGATTATCCTACTGACCCTTCTAAGGAAATTTCCAATAATTTTTGTGCCTCCACAGCGAACTCCATAGGGAGTTTGTTAAGTACTTCTTTGCTAAAACCATTAACAATCAAGGCAATAGCTTTTTCAGTATCGATTCCTCGCTGATTACAATAAAAAAGTTGGTCTTCACCAATCTTGCTCGTCGTTGCTTCGTGTTCTATATGAGCCGTTTTATTCTTTGCTTCGATATAAGGAAAAGTGTGAGCACCACAATTGTTACCCATTAAAAGTGAATCGCATTGAGAAAAATTTCTTGCATTTTCTGCTCTTGCATTGATCTGTACCAATCCGCGATAAGAGTTTTGCGACTTTCCTGCAGAAATTCCTTTGGATATAATGGTACTCTTTGTGTTTTTACCCAAATGGATCATCTTGGTTCCTGTATCAGCTTGCTGAAAATGATTGGTTACGGCAATGGAATAAAATTCTCCGACCGAGTTATCTCCTTTTAATATACAACTAGGATACTTCCAAGTAATGGCACTTCCTGTTTCGACTTGTGTCCAGGATATTTTTGCATGATCATGACATATTCCGCGTTTGGTCACAAAATTATAGACACCGCCTTTTCCTTCGTGATCTCCTGGAAACCAGTTTTGTACGGTTGAATATTTAATTTCGGCATCGTCTAAGGCGATCAGCTCAACAACGGCAGCGTGCAATTGATTTTCATCTCTTGAAGGAGCAGTACAACCTTCCAAATAGCTCACGTAACTTCCTTTATCTGCTATAACCAAAGTTCTTTCAAATTGGCCTGTTCCTCCTTCATTTATTCTAAAATAAGTAGAAAGTTCCATAGGGCATTTTACACCTTTTGGGATATAGCAAAAAGAGCCGTCCGTAAAAACAGCAGAATTCAAAGCGGCATAAAAATTATCCGTTTTAGGAACGACTGATCCTATATATTTTTTGACTAAGTCAGGATGTTTTTGAATGGCCTCCGAAATTGAACAAAAGATAATTCCTTTTTCGGCCAAGGTTTCTTTAAAAGTAGTAGCCACTGAGACAGAATCTACAACAATGTCCATCGCAACTCCCGTAAGCTTTTTTTGCTCGTCAATAGAAATTCCAAGCTTTTTAAAGGTTTTCAGCAATTCAGGATCAACCTCGTCTAAACTGTTTAATGTCTTTTTAGGTTTTGGTGCGGAAAAATAGCTAATAGCCTGAAAATCCGGCTTTTTATAATTGATGTTTGCCCATTCTGGCTCTTCCATTGTTTGCCAAAAGCGAAACGCTTCCAAACGCCAATCAGTCATCCATTGGGGTTCGTTCTTTTTCGCAGAAATGGCTTTAATCACATCTTCATTAAGTCCTTTTGCAAATGTTTCCGATTCAACAGCTGTATAGAAACCATACTCATAATCTTTGGTTTCTAATTCTTTTTTTAAATCGTCTTCTGTGTATTTATTCATGTCTTAATTGCTGAGATTTATGTTGATTTGGATTTATAGAGAAAAACTCTCTCCACAACCGCAAGTTCTTTGAGCATTCGGATTTTTAAATACAAATCCTGTTCCGTTTAAACCACCCGAATAATCTAGGGTTGTTCCAACTAAGTAGAGAAAACTTTTCTTATCTACAATAATTTTAACGCCATTGTCTTCAAAAACTTTATCTCCTTCCTGAGTCTGGTTGTCAAATTTTAGCTCATACGATAATCCGGAACAGCCACCACTTTTCACACCAACTCTAACAAAGTCTTTTTCAGCATTGTAGCCGTCTTCTTGCATAAGATCAACCACTTTTTTCTTTGCAATTTCTGTTACTTGTACCATGGTAAATAGAATTATTCTAAATAATTGCAAATATATAACAATCCCCCGAATTGTTAACCAATTCAACATTTTTCCTAAACAAAAAATTTGTTCTCACTATTATTTCTTGTCCAACACAATAAGTAGAATTCAATTCCGTTTCGGTTATTAACAATTTCACAGGATTGTTAACAACTTTTTAAGAAATGCAATAAGTTCATCTAAATCAATCAAATGTAGTTACTTAATTAGACTTTAACATTCTGAAAAACAATAACATAACAAAATGAAAACCGTAAACCCTCTATCGGTTCGAGAAATGAGAACAGCGATTCCTGTTACAACTTACAAGTTGAAACAGGTTTTTGTGGTTTATGATGTTAATAACAATTAACCAAAATTGTATGAACAATTTGAATTCCCTTGACAAGTTAAATAGAACCTTTATGAAAAGGAGAAAGACTAATATAAACCGAAGATCGAAACAGATATATTTGTTTTTGATTCTACTTTTTGGATTTATAACCCTGACTTTTGCTCAGGTGACTGGAGATTATAGGTCCATTGGAACAGGCAATTGGTCAAATTTATCTTCATGGCAGCGCTTTAATGGGACCACTTGGGTGACACCAACTGCAGGACAAGGATATCCTGGTCAAAATGCAGGCACGAATAATGTTTATGTACGAAGTGGGCATACAATTACGCTAAATGTAAATGTTAATAATAGTTTCAATTCATTGACTATCGGGGATGAAACCGGAGTAACGGATATATTAGCTCTTGGCGCGGACAGATTTTTAAATACTACTTTAGTTACGATTAGAAGCGATGGATTTCTTCAATGGCTCCCAAATCAAAATCATATATTTTCACTACCGGCTGGTGCTGAAATTGTCATTCGAACGGGTGGTCAATTGGATATAAGTGGCAATTGTAGTGCGAATAGGAGAATTAGAATCGGGAATGACGATATTGCAATATGTAATCCCAACGCAAACAATGCACCAAATGATTTTCAAGAGGTTATGGATGCGGGCGGTACGGCAAATCTAGTTGATACAGATGGGGATGGTGTTAAAAATTATATCGACGTTGATGACGATAACGATGGAATTTACGACACAGTAGAATTGGCGAATTGCAGTCCAACAAGTCTCTTTATCACCCGAGAAATATTTTTTGAAGATTTTGGCGTAGCAGAGGGTTCTAGTTATGCTAGTTCCTTTATCAATTATACTTATCAGCCTATTTCTGGCTCTTATACTAGCGGGCAAGATGTTGGGGACGGAGAATATACTATTTACAACAACATTCAGGCAACTGCAAGTTGGGCGCCGCAATATTGGCAGTCGGTTGGTGATCATACTACGGGTACAGGTAACATGGGAATTTTCAATGCGAGTAATCCGGGTGGAGAATTTTACAGAAGAACACTATCTGTAGTGGATATTTCTGTCCCAATTGATGTTTCCTTTTGGGCTTTGAATCTGGATAAGACTCAAGCACCAAATGCTGGCTCTCGACTTTTACCAAATATCACCGTAAATTTTGTACAAAATAATGTAATAGTTCAAACATTTAATACGGGAAACATCCCTCAATATCCAAATGGAAGTTCTTCAGCATGGAGAAATTATCAATTTTCTTTTACACCAACTGCATCGGATCCAGTTACACTTGTACTAGTAAACAATATAAGTCCAGGTTTGGGTAATGATTTGGCTTTAGATGACATATTAGTTACTCAATCTTTTTGTGACCAAGATGGAGATGGCATCATAAATTCTCTTGAAATAGACAGTGACAATGATGGGTGTAACGATGCCAATGAAGCATATGCAAATCCAAATGCAGACGGTGAAGCGACAGATAATGATGGCTTGGGGTACTATGGAACCGGTAATCCTCCTGCTGTAAATTCGTCGGGTGCAGTAATTGCCGCTTCATATCAAACACCTGCAGATGGGGACAATAATTCAATTTTTGATTACACCGAATTTGGAGTTATACCAGTTATTTCTGCCCAACCAGTAAGTCAGATTTTTTGTGACAGTGGAACTGCAAATTTTAGTGTTACTTCTTCAGGTACAAATTCATATCAATGGCAAAGAAGCACAAATGGAGGCTCCTCATTTACAAATTTAAATGAAGGAGGAAATTATTCAGGAACAAATACAAATACATTAACTGTCAGTAACGTGACCAACGCTATGAATAACCATCAGTTTCGTGTGGTAATTCAGAATTCAGCCTATGTCTGTGGGTCAACTACATCCAATGTTGCTTCAATAACGGTCAATACAACACCAGCAGTACCTACATTGAATACGACAGCAGCGACATGTTTAGCAGCTGGCTCAACAACGATTACGAATTACAATGCTTC